>JASFTA010000200.1:0-4710 GCA_050114115.1 Desulfobacterales bacterium
GGGCAATGGGCAGATGCTTGAGAATCTGGGCCAGTTTTTGCCGATTGCTGCGCAGTGCTTCGGTTTGATGCGCCACGGAGCGATTCAGCGACCAAATCCACAAGGCGGCGGACACCAGAAGGATCAGCAGCGGAAACAGAATCCACTTGGCGGCCGTCATCACTCGATGGCGTGCGACGCGCTCCTCGTAGACCGAAAACCAGCGGCGATAGATATCGTCGTACGCACCGCTGCGCTGCAGCTGGTATAGCCCTTCGTTGAACTGGGCCAGAAGATCGGCATTGCCGCTGCGCACGGCAAAACTCATCTTCTGGGTCAAAACCGGCGGTCCCACCGTTTTGATATTGGTGATGCCCTGCTGCCGGATCAGATCCAGGCCGTGGAGCCGGATCAGAACCGCGCAGTCGTGCCGGCCTTCCGTAAGCAGTCGGAGCGCCTCTTCCGGATAATCCACGGTGATGACCTGATCGGTGAATTCGTTGCGCCGCAGCCAATCATGGGCATAGACATCTTTGACCACGATCACTTGCCGCCCACGGACATCTTCGGGCGCGGTGATGCGGCTGTCCTCACGAACGAAAAGCGCATAGGAGACCACGACATGCGGCACGGCGAAATCAAACAGGCGGTCTCTCTGCGGGGAGTAAATGACACCGGTCAGTGCGTCGATCCGGCCGTCCTCAAGGGCCTGCCGCGCATCCGCCCAGCGTTCGAGCTTGATTTCTATGGGCAGATCGATCAGGCCGGCAACGGCCTTGATCAGATCGATGTTGTAGCCGTCGGGTACGCCGTCGGTATTGACGAACTCGTAAGGCGGGAATTCGTTGTTGCCGCCAATCCGAATCACGCTCTCCGCGGGTGGGCCGTCCCCCGGGGCGGCAAGCGCGCTGGTTGCGGCTGTCGTGAAAATCCAGAGGACCGTTGCGATCGTCAGAAGGGTCAACCTCATCATGCCATTTGGTCCGCATGGTTTCAGGAGAAAAGACGCAGGCAGGCGGCACGCCGTATCACAAGGGACGAAAACGTGCCGGGAATGACCGTGCGTCATCTATTGCAACTATGACCGTAAATGTCAATTAGGCCCGGCCGCGCTTAAGGCGCGCACATGTCGGGCCGAACCCCTGGAATCCGGGCTGCTTGGCCGTGGGCAAATTGCATCAATTTCCAACGAAAGCATGGGGAACGGATCACCGATGCCAGAATTTCATCACCCGCCATAACCTCGAAATCGCGGTAAGCCCTGAAGCCGCGGCTGCCCTTATGCCAGGTCACCACGCGGAGACCTTCGCCCAGGGCCGGCAGCCGCCGGAAGTCAAAGGCCATCTTGTTCAATACCCACGCCGTCCCGTTGGCAACCAGATCGCAGTGGTGAAGGCCAACCGGCTCGGAGTGGGTCACGGCCGCCTCATGAAAGCATCGGGAAAGAGCCCCCAGCCGCATCCGGAATTCCGGATTGATGTCCATGTACCTGACTTGGCCACCCCACGCGACCTTCATCGACCCTCCGGATAGCCGCCTGCGCAAAGGGATGTGTCGCGAGCCATCAGGTTACATCCCGGCGATGAAACGGTCCGGCGCCATGCGCAAAACCCATTTGGCGATGGACCAGGGCCATGCGGGAATCGTGGCCGATTTGACCCGGCGGACCATCTTGTCGGCCATCAGCCGGGCCCCCGTCTCGGCCGAAATCACAAAGGGCCGACGGGGCAGCATGTCGTTCAGGGGTGTGTCGATAAAACCAGGATATAAAATCGTGACATCGATCCCCCGGCGGCGGGCATAAGGCCGTATTGCCAGCAGGTAGTCGGCCAGCGCAGCCTTGGTGGTACTGTAGGCTGCGCTGCGGGGCAGGCCCCGGAAGGCCAGGACCGAGCTTATTCCCACGATATGACCGCGACCGCGTGTTTGCAAATACGGGAAGGCGGCATCCACCGTGGCCATGGCCCCCAGCAGATTGGTTTCGATCATCCGCCGGCAATTATCAAACCGGCCCCGACCGATCTTCTCCCCCAGACTGATGCCGGCATTGACCACGACGGTTTCAAGACCGCCGAGCACCTCCACAAGATCCGCCATGACCGGCCCCACCTGATCATAGCGGGTCACATCAAGGGACCGGACGGCGACCGGCAGGCGGTGATGATCCTGCTTAATTTGTGCGCGAAGGGCTTCGAGTTTGTCGATACGACGGGCGGTGAGCGCCAAATGGTGTCCGCGGGCAGCCATCTCGCGGGCCAGGGCCCAGCCGATACCCGACGAGGCACCGGTGATCATAACGCGCGAGGCCATGGGATTCCTTTCATCGTTAACCACCTCAGCGGCGTCGCATTCGGCTGTCAGCGGTTGGAGGTTCCTGTTGTTAGCGAAGCAGCGCCCAAAAAACAAGCTGGAGATCATCATTGGGCGGGCCGTCAGACCAGCAGATCCGTTGCGCGGGCCGCCGCTAGAATTGGGTGCCGCTGGCGCGGCGCAAAAAGATCAAGCGCTCCCGCCGTCATGATTCTTCTTTCTTGTCCCCCCGCAAAAGTACTACCCTGAATCGACGTCATCCCGGCAGATTAGACTTGATCTTTACCGGACGGCTGCCTATAGTGCCCCTTCAGGGATCCACCCAAATGGTGGAGCGGTTTCAGGACGGATGTCTGTTTCATTGGTCAATGTGGCAGCCTGAAGTTTGAAACATGAGAAATCCATAGAAAGGGGGTGCCACACATGGCGAATGGCGTTGTCAAATGGTTCAACGACCAGAAAGGCTACGGCTTCATCCAGCAGGACGACGGTCCGGATGTTTTCGTTCATCACTCGGCAATCAATGCCACCGGATTTCGGTCGCTCAAAGAAGGCGATCGGGTTACTTTTGAAATCGAGCAAGGGCAAAAAGGCCCCGCAGCTGCCAACGTAACCGTCGAATAAATCGACTCGCTTTCCGAAAAGCGGCCATGCGCCCTGCGTATGGCCGCTTGCATTTATCTCCCGGCGCGAGAATGGCGTCGGCGCCCCCTGACCCCAAACCATCCTAACATGATCCGCCAATATCAGACGGGGACCATAATAGAAAACCGTATGCGATCAAGCGCGGGACGGCCTCGTCGTTAACTTCCATGGCCGTGCGGGCTGCGGGCATCTTAACACGATTAAGGTCAACTCGGGGGGATGCGTCCCTGCTCGAAATCCCAGGCAGCACCGCAGGTCACCATCTGCGCCCGTTCGGGCTTGGTGACCAAGGCGCTCTGGGGTTTTCAAAACGTTTTCAGGCAAACCGCTGAGAAACAGGGTCTTTAAGTTCCGACCGGTACTAGGCTAGAATTTCGAGAGCGCAGGCCATGGAAACCCCGCCACCGCCGCAGAGCGTGGCCAGCCCTAACGCTCGCTTGCGCTGCTGCAGGGCATGGATCAGGGTCACCATTATCCGGCAACCGGTGGCGCCGACCGGGTGTCCCAAGCCGATTCCCGAGCCGTTTACGTTGGTGATCCGGCGATCAAGCCCCAGTTCACGCTCGCAGCCAATGTACTGGGCGGCAAAGGCTTCATTGACTTCCACCAATTCGAAATCCGCGATTTTGAGGCCGCTGCGCACCAGCAAATCGTTCACGGCCGGCACCGGAGAGAGCCCCATCAGTTCAGGATGGCAGGCGCCGCGCCCGACGGCTTTAATTCGGGCCAGGGGCTTTAGGCCCAGTTCCGCGGCCTTATCGGCGGCCATGATGATCATGGCCGCCGCGCCGTCATTGATACCACTGGCATTGCCGGCCGTGACCGTGCCGGTTTCAGGCACAAAAGCGGGCGGCAGTTTTTCAAGCTCGGCGAGGGTCAGACCCGGCCGGAAGTGTTCGTCCCGTTCAAAAACCAGAGGGTCTTTGCGTCGCCGGGGAACCTCGATGGGGACAATTTCGGCCTTGAACGAGCCGTCTTCGTTGGCGCGCTCGGCGTTGTTCTGGCTTCTGAGCGCCACCGCATCCATCTCTTCCCTGGTAATCCCCAGGTGGTGTGCTAAAAATTCAGCCGTGTGCCCCATGATATAGGGTTGGCCCACAAAGTATTTGGCCGGGGCCTGCTCCAGGTCGAGTGGCCCGCCGGGAGCCAGGGGCAACAAATGCGAACCGCAGTGCAGGGCATGGATCATAGGGTCCACAAAAGTTTGGTCCTGGAGGCGGCATCCCCAGCGCGCGCCCGGCACGGCGTAGGGCACCCCCGACATATGCTCGACGCCGCCCGCCAGGATGACATCGGCCATCCCGGCCTGAATCATGGCCGCCCCGGAAACAACGGCCTCCATTCCCGAAATACAGACGCGGTTGATGGTCACCGCGGGCACGGTTTCGGGAATGCCGGCCATGAGGGCCGCCACACGCGTAACATTCAGGGTATCATGATGTTCCAGGCAACAGCCGAAGCGCACGTCATCAATCACGGCCGGGGCGATCCCCGCGCGTTGAACGGCCGCCTGCATGGCCGTGCTGGCGATGGTCGCCCCATTTAAATCCCACAAGGTTCCGCCGAAAGCACCAATCGCCGTTCGGCAGGCGGATACGATTACGACATCTCTCATGGTTGGCAAGCCTCCTGAATTTCCCGAATGCATGAAGATACGACGAATAACTCACTAGAAGCTATCTCAAAATAAAGATTAGGGTTCCTGTCAAGGCGTGAAATGGCGAGAAAGCGGAGCATAGACGTCGTATGTATGCAGGTTCGTAGGGTAGGGACCCT
>JASFTA010000201.1:0-4707 GCA_050114115.1 Desulfobacterales bacterium
TATGATGACGATAAAGACGCCTATGACGACGACGATGACATGAACGACGAGGGACCGGCCTTCCAAAATCCGGCCCAGGCCCAGAAGGCCGAAAACCTGGCCCACGCGGCCACACGCAACACGGACGATAAAGAGCTGGCCGAGCGGGTGGAGAATGCCGAGGACGCCGAACAGGAGCTGGCCGAGGCCCGCGAACGACTGGCCAACCTGCCCGAGGATGCCACCGAGGAAGAGCGCCGCGAGGCCATTCGTGACGTCCGTCAAGCCCGCCGGGACGTGCGTGAGGCCCGCCGGTCGGTGGCCGAACGCCTCTCCGAAATTTCCGGCGAGTACAAGGCGGATATCACCCGCATGCGCGAGGCAGGCTACGGTTGGGGGGAGATTGCCAAGGAACTCGGCGTCCACCCCAGCGCACTGGGACTCGGCCACAAGAAAGGCCACAAGAAGGGTTACCGCCACACCCACACGGTTCGCAATCGTCATCAAGCCGGCAAACGGGGTGACCTTTCGGCCGCCACGAGGCGTGATGTCAAAAACGGCTGGGGCGCCCGGGGCCACGGCAAATCGGTTGCCGGCAAAGGCCGCGGCCGTGGACAGGCCAGCGCCAATGGCTTCGACCGCGATGATGCCGGCGGTAAGGGCAAGGGCAAGGGCAATGGTCGCGGCGGACGGGGTGGCGGCCGCGGTGGTGGTCAAGGCGGCGGCAACGGCCGGGGTGGTGGTAACGGTAACGGTCAAGGGGGCGGCAACGGGCGCAGATAGTTCAACCGGTCTTCAAATCTTCAATTGCCCCCATGCGGGCACGATCGATTGCGGTCGTGCCCGTTTTTTTTGCGACCGGCGGACGCGCACAGCGCCGCCAGAGCCGGTGCATCGCCAAGGTTACAAACGAGCGCAGAACTAGGCCAGCGGAATGACAAAATGGAAGGCGGATCCGTGATCAGGGCCTTCACTTTCGGCCCAAATTTGTCCGCCATGAAGTTCAACCAGATTCCTGGTTAGCGACAATCCCAGACCGGTTCCCTGAAATTGCCGGCTGGCCGAATTGTCGACCTGCTCAAAAGGTGAAAAAATGCGCGTGAGATCTTCCGGTTTCAAACCAATGCCGGTATCGGCGACACTGACTTTAAGGGCTAATTCCGGCTTGGGGGTGTCGGTCCCGTTGGCGCCCCCATTCAATTGGCAGGTCTGGGCCGCCACCGCCACTTTCCCATTGTCGGGCGTAAATTTCACGGCATTGGAAAGAAGATTGTAGATAATCTGTTTGAGTTTGCGTTCGTCCGCGGTGATTGTCCGGGGGATCCCCTCCGTATGCAATGATATCTCAAGTGAATGCCGAAGGGCTTTTTCCTTGATCATGATCAGAGAATTCTTCAGAAGACTATCGATATCAACTTGTGACGGCAAGAACTCCAGTTTGCCGGCTTCGATCTTGGATAGATCCAAAATATCATTGATGAGTGACAGCAAGTGATTGCTGCTCTTGTGGACATCGGTTAGATATTCTGCCTGGGTTCCGTTCAGGTCGCCAAAATGTTTATACAGCACCAGCTCGGTAAACCCGATAATGTGATTCAGCGGTGTTCGCAATTCATGGCTCATATTGGCTAAAAATTCACTCTTGGCGCGGTTGGCGTTCTCGGCCTCCTCTTTGGCGATTTTCAATTTCTGTTCAGCTTGCTTGCGATCATTGATGTCAATGAAGCTCTCCAGCAAATACCGCCGGCCTTTCTTTTTATAGGAAACCACCGTCTTGAGGATAGAGAGCTTCTGCCCATCGGCATTGACCAGTTTGCGTTCCTTGTTTTCGATCTCCTGGTCTAAATCGGTGATCGGGCATTGGCCGACTTCCGTGGGGCATATAAAATGATGGCAGGTTTGGCCGATGACCTCCTCCTTGGTCCGATTCAACAATTCCAAGGCAAACGGATTGATGTCGACAATTTGATGGGTTTCGGCTTCGATCACCATAATGCCCGAAGGGGTCGAATCCCAGATCGATTTTAAATGCCGTTCGCTTTCGCGCAGAGACTTCTTCTCCAGGTCGAGTTCGGCCGTCCGCTCCCGGACCTTGAGTTCCAGGTTCTCCGTGTATTCGATGATCTGCTTGCGCGATCGTTCCAAGTCGTCAAGCATATCGTTGAAGGCACGGCCCAATTGTCCGATTTCGTCGGTGGTGTTGGTAGCGACCCGTTCGGAGAAACTGGTTTGCGGTCCGCGGATATCGTTGATGACGGCCAGAAGATCACCGATCGGGTGCGTAATCGACCGATACAATTGAAAGGTCAAGGCCATAAAACTGATGAAGCCGATCGCAAATACGACCAAGGTTATGATTAGGACCTTCCGGGTCAGTCTGGAGATGGTCCCAATCGATTGGGAGAACCCGCCGACCCCCTCGTTTTTCAATTCTTCGATGGAAGATCTAAGGGCTTGGTTGAGCGCATTGAATTCTTTACCCAGTAGCGGCTCAATTTCCCACTCTTCTTCAAGTGTGGCGTATACCCATTCAATGCCTGTTTGACGCGCCGACTGATACAATGCCCGTATGCGATTTAGTTTGGACTGCAACGCGGGCGCATCCTGGATAAGGCGCTCGATATTGAGCAGACTCGCGTTTAAGGGCGCTTCCATTTCCGCGAGAGGCTTTAACAAATCCTCCCGCGAGGCCGAAGCGGCAGTCGCTATGGCGGCCATGGACCGCTCGACCCACAGCTGTAGATTGGTTGTATTGATGGCCAGGGGATAGGATGAATTTTCGATGATTTGGGTTTGTCCCGCTATCCTAATATTGGAAACGATGCTGCTCAGGCCCACAACCGCCAGCAGCACAATCATGAGGCCCATCGATAGCCATAGACGCGTTTTTAAGGGCGTGTTTTTGGTCATTGCGCTTAGAGCCTAAAAATTGAAAATGGCATCGTGCCCGGCCATGTTGCCAATCAGTTCTCAGCCGGAAAACCGTTTTTGATCCAGGCGTTGAAACCGCCGTCCAAGCGGGATACGTCCGCAAATCCCTGTGATTTCAAGAACCTCCCCGTGGTCAGGGTCAGTTTGCCTTTGTGGTCGATTAAGACCAGTTTTTTGTGCTTGGGGAGCATACCGGTATGGTCATGTAATTTTTCGAGATCGAGATTGGTGGCGCCATGAATGTGCCCCTTGCTGAAATGAGAAGGCGGACGGATATCGAGCAACAACATCGAAGCGGGGTTCATCGCCCTGAGTTCGATCGAGCTGATCAGCGGTATTTTTACTTTGGGGTAGTCGATCTCCGATTCAAGTCGGTGGCCGGCCCTGCGCCAGCCGAGAAGGCCTTCTTTGTATATGAAGACGTTGGAATACCCCCTGTCAACCGCCATCCTGGCAGCTTTAGGACTATACTGTCAGAGCGTCCCCATACAATAAAAAACCAATGGTTGTCTTTTATCTTCGGGCAATAGAGGCGAGGTCGCGATTTCACCGAGAGGAATGTTGATGGACCCTGGAATGTGTCGATCATCGTATATTATTTTGGGCAAGACATTAACCAGACAGATTTCATCGCCGTGGTCAATTTGAGCGGCGAGTTCCTCGGTCGGAATCGTGCGCCATTTCTCTTGGGCGTTGATGGGCGCTACCAAAACACAACCAACCCATATGAAACATAAAATGAGCGGTGCCTTGACCCGTGATCCCATTTATGACCCCCTTTCAAGCGCCCATAACTTCATTTGCGCAATCGCCGGCCTGCTTAGCTTTATCGGCACGTTCTGTCTGGACTTAAGCTGTCATTTTAATGGTATATGATCGTTATGGCGGCTTTTGACGGGCCTGGGGAACGACCCTTGCGTGTACGAATCCGGGGGCATTGGTGCCACGGCAGATGTTTGCCTGCAGAACGGCAGCGGGAAGGGATGGTTAACGCGGCTGTTTTGCCGCCGGCGGCATTATTCCTGCTGGCGCAGGTGTTCGAGCGCCGCCCTCAGCCAATCGGCACACAACCACGTCCTGGCGCCGCACTGAACGCGGTAGGGATCTCCGCTCATGCTGCTGCGGGAGGCGGCAAGATCGATGAAATCCTCGGTGGTCCGGACGCGGCGCCGGACATGGTCGTACTTTCTCTGGATGTGCGCCCGGGCGGCCTCGGCGTCATAGGTTTTACCATTGCGGATAAAACGGCATTGCGACCCGGCGATGTAGTCCATCAGGTGTTGGATCTCCCGTTGGGTCTGATCCATGTCCGCGTGGGCCGTCAGCAGCAGGCACAAGATGACCAGCAGCATCAGGCCCACGGCCCGCCATTGTTTCGCGCCCATCGCTTTACTCCGTAGGGTTGCTCGCCAGTTTGAAGGTCACCCGCATGGGGTTGTGGTCCGAGGTGCTGAGTTCATACACAACCGCGTCCACCGGCACCATGCCGCGGCTGTAGACGTGATCGATGGGGCGATCGAGAATCCGGGTGCGCTGATCCAACGGGAACCGAACAGGTGTTAAACCCAGGCGCTCTGTCGTGCGCACCACGATGGCCTGACGCGCCGCACTCCAGGTATTGAAATCACCAGCCACGATGAGGGGACCGTCGTAGGGCTGGAGGATGGTTTCCATCTCCTGCCAGGACGCCGAGAAATAGATGTCATCCACGGTAAAATTGATGGCATGCATATTGACCACCACCAGATCCCCCCCGGTGGCCAACGGAAACCGGGCCAAGAGGCTGGTCTTGGGCGT
>JASFTA010000202.1:0-4688 GCA_050114115.1 Desulfobacterales bacterium
TTGCCAAAGCGGCCACGGCCCACGGGTTCGAGGACAGCCCGCTGTACATCATTGAAGAGGCCCGCCCCTGGGAAGCCCGTGCGGACAAGGCCCGCATGGCGGCGATCAGCTCCTATGGCTTTGGCGGGATCAACTACCACTGCGTGGTGGCCGAGTATACCCCGTCCTATCGCCCCCTGCCGCGGAAAATCTTCGCCGATCCGGATTACGACTTCAACCAGGACCGGATCGTCTTTGCCGGCCTGGGCGTGGTACTGCCCGAATCCCCGGATGTGGAGACCTTCTGGCAGAACCTCATCGATGGGCGGACGGTCTTCTCCACGATCCCCGAGGAACGCTTCCATAATGCCAGCTATGCCGAAGAGCCGGAGGATTCCAATTACCGGATCCCAATGGTCAAAGCCGGGGTGGTCAAGGATTACCGCTTCAACAACGTCCGCTTCCGGATTCCGCCGGCCACGGCCCGCTCCCTTGACCGGGCCCAATTATTTGCATTGGACGCCGCCAACCAGGCCATCGAGGCCGCCAACCTGAAGCCGCTGTTGACCCAGGGCAACCGCACCGGCGTGATCCTGGGCACCCTGCCGGGGGAACGCCAGGTAAAGAACATTCTGCGGGTCCGGCTGGGCAAGATCGAACGCATCCTCGAGGGGATCGCCGGCATCGATCCCGCGGCGCGCCGGGAGATCAGCGCCCGCCTGCTGGACCAGGTCCGCGACCGCATTCCCGAAAATAACGAAGATACCATCCCGGGGCTGTTGTCCAATATCGTCTCCGGTCGGATTGCCAACACCTTCGGCTGTAACGGGGCCAACTACGTGGTGGACGCCTCCTGCGCCTCGTCCACGGTGGCCATCCGCCTGGCCGTGCGCGGGCTCCAGTCGGGTGATTTCGACAGCGTGCTGACCGGCGGGGTGGACGCCAATTTCTACCCCACCGTAATGCTGGCCTTCAAACGGCTGAGCCTGCTATCCGACGGCGACTGCCGCTTTTTCGACAAGCACGCCGCCGGCTACGTGATGAGCGAAGGCGCCGCTGTCCAGGTGGTGACCACCTATCGCTACGCGCGCCAGCACAATCTGCCGATTCTGGGTGAATTCGGGCACACGGCCTTCAAATCGTCGGTGCCCGAGCACCTGCTCTCACCCTCGGAAACCAAATACGGCGAGGCCCTGGATGAATGCTACCGCCGGCTGCCGGTGACCAAACGACAGATCACCCACCTGGATGTCTTCGGTGTTTCCAACTTCTTCCTGGATCTCATGGAGAAACAGGCCCTGGAGGCCCGCATGCCCGCCGGTACGTTCTTCGGCAATATCAAGTCCGAATTCGGGTATTTCAAGTCGGCCAATCCGGCCGTGGTCATGACCAAGCTGCTGCTGATGAACCGCGCGAAGACGATCCTGCCCAACTACAGCTATGCCCCCGATTCCTCCATCGTGGGCCGCGACGCCAATTTGCAGGCCAACCCGCGCCTGCTAACGCTCGAGGATCGCCAGCGCCTGTATTTCGCCGCCAACGTCAATGGCGTGGGCGGCAACCACGGGCACACGGTCATCGGCGCGCTTCCGCCCTGGATGGCCACAGCGGCGCAGCCGGCCGTGCGTGTGGCCGCGGAGAAAACCACGGTCGCGGCGGCCCTACCGGCCCGGGCGCCCCAGGCGCCCCCGGCGATTGCGGCCCGCCCCGGCGGGGTGGTGGCCCTGATCTCCGGTCAGGGGGCCCAGTACAGCGGCATGCTCAAACCCCTCTACGATGAAAACGGCGAAATTCGAACGGTGCTCGACGAGGGCGAGCGTATCTTTCAGGAAATGCGCGGCTACAGCCTGCTCGAGATCATGTTCGGCGAGGACCCCCGCTTGAACCTGACCGAAAACACCCAGCCGGCCGTCTTTCTGAGCTCGGCCGCCCTGTTCCGCTATTTGCAGGCCCGCGGCTTGGCCCCCGATCTGTTCATCGGCCACAGCGTGGGCGAGTACGGCGCTCTTTTCTGCGCCGGCCTGCTGGACTTTGCAACCACGATGCGTCTGATCGTCAAGCGCGCCGACTTCATG
Organism: Desulfobacterales bacterium; assembly: GCA_050114115.1. Classification (GTDB taxonomy): domain Bacteria; phylum Desulfobacterota; class Desulfobacteria; order Desulfobacterales; family UBA5852; genus JABZFP01. The sequence goes on from JASFTA010000202.1 coordinate 2,055, forward strand.
AAAGCGGCCACCGAGGACCATCCCGGGGGCATCATGGTCGTGTTCAAGGACGCCGCGGCCGTCCATTCCCTGATCCGGGACTCGCAGATCAAGAACATCTACGTGGCCAACAAGAACAGCACGAAGCAAACCGCCGTTTCGGGCGCCACGGCCGACATCGACCGCTTCGGCGCCTATTTGAAGGACGCCAAGGTGATGTTCAAGAAGCTGGCGCTTTCCGGCGCTTTCCACACGCCGCTTTTCAACCGGGCGGCCGAGCAAATGGAAGCCCACCTGGAAACCGTCACCTTCAATCCGGTGGATTTCAGCCGCGTGATCTCCAATGTGACCGCCACGCCCTACCCGGCCGATGCCGCGGCCATTAAAAAGCTTCTCGTGCGCCAGATCATCTCTCCGGTGGAATTCATGGCCTCGATCGAACACGCCCGCCAGGCCGGCTACGAACGCTTCTACGAAATCGGCCCGGGCCGTATTCTGGTCAACCTGCTCAAGAATATCCCCATCGAGGACTTCCAGGCCCAGCCCACCATCGACGCCAAACGGGGCGAAGTCGCCTCACTGGCCAAAATGGTTGCCGGCCTGCAGACCGACGGCCTTTTGCAGGCCGTGCCTGAGCAAGCCCCTCGTCCGGCCGCTCCGCCGTCGCCGGCGGCTCCGGCGCCTTCGGAAGAAAACACCATGGCGGCGGGTGCCGATTTCGAGGATTTCATGGCCCGCAACGAAAAGGCCCTGCGCGACATGGCCTACCAGGAATACCTCAAACAAAAACGCGAAGAGGCCCTCAAGGCCGTGGAGCAGTTTGATTTCTACACCGGCAAGGCCGTGGTGGCCGGTGCCGCCATCGGACTGCCGGGAAGCGGCAACAAGGTCTTCAATTCCAACAATTTCGAAAAACTGCTCGCCGGCAACAATTTCATCGAGCCGCTTTCGCGGGAAGAAAAAGAAAAAATTGTCGACATGAACATCACGCGGGTTTTCAAGCAGCCGGACGGCAATGCCCGCTTCCTCGATATCACCGACACCCGTGATGTGATTCAACTCGCCGGTAAGCTCGGCTATTTCAATCTCAAGAATGAATACGGCGTGGACTACGACTACGATGTCACCATCTCCCTGGCCATCGCCGCCGGCATCGAGGCCCTGAAGGACGCCCACATCCCGCTGGTACTCCAGCACAAGTTGACTTCCACGGGCAACCGCATTCCCAACGGCTACGCCCTGCCCGAGGAGATGCAGGCCACCACCGGGGTCATCATGACATCGCTGTTTCCGGGGTTCGAAACCCTGATCGAGCAGCTCAACAAGTACTACTACAACAAGTTCTATGTGCGGCCCTACAAGGAGCTCGAGAACATCTACTACCACCTGATGGAGTCCGTGCGCGATGCGGAGATCAAAGCCCAAATCACGGACTGGTTCTTCAAGATCAAGGAGCGGCGCAAGAAATACGGCACCTACAAGTTCGAGCGCAACCTGCTCTTCGATGTGGTGCCCCTGGGCTCGGCCCACTTTGCCCAGCTGATCAAAGCCAAGGGCCCCAACATGATGATGAGCGGCGCCTGCGCCTCCACCACCCAGGCGGTGGGCGTGGCCGAGGATTGGATTCGCACCGGGCGCTGCGAGCGGGTCATCATCGTGGGTGGTGAGGCCTCCACCTCCGAAACCCAAAGCCCCTGGATCGCTTCCGGGTTCCTGGCCCTGGGAGCCGCCAGCATCAAGGAAGTGGTCACCGATGCGGCCAAACCCTTCGATGCCGAGCGCAACGGCACCATTCTGGGCGCCGGGGCCGTTTCCCTGATCGTCGAGCGGGAAGATCGCCTCCGGGCACGCGGTCTGAACGGCCAGGCCGAAATCCTGGGCACCTATATCGGCAACAGCGCCTTTCATGCCACCCAGATCGATCAGACCCACCTGACCGATGAAATGGCGCGCTTTGTCCGGCGGGTGGAGTCCCGCCACAATATCGACCCGGCCGAGTACACCCGTCAGATGGTTTTCATGTCCCATGAAACCTTTACGCCGGCGCGCGGCGGCAGTGCCTCCGCCGAAGTGGGCTCGCTCAAGACCACCTATCCCCACCACTATCGCAACATCACCATCACCAACACCAAGGGATTTACAGGCCATACCCTGGGGGCCGCCATCGAAGACGCCGTCATGATCAAAGCGCTGCAGGCCGGCCGGGTACCGCCCATCGCCAACCTGGCGCAGGTGCCCGAGGAGTTCGAGGACCTGCAGTTCAGCTGCGGTGAGAACGGTTGCGGCTACGAGTACGGTCTGCACTATGCCGCTGGCTTCGGCTCCCATTTCGCCTTTCTGATGGTGCGCCGGATTGTGGAGAACCAGGTTCAGGAAAATCCGGTCTACCAGAACTGGCTGCGCCGCATATCGGGTTTGAAACAGCCGCGGCTGAAAGTCATCGACAATACCCTTTGTATCGATCCCGACGTCATTTCCGAGGTCGAAACCCTGCCGGCACCGGCCGAAGTGCCGGCCACGGGTGTGCCCGCCGCCGTACAGGCACCTCCCGCTGCGGCCGCCGCCGAAGCCCCCCAGACCTCGGCGGCGGCCGCCCCGGCACCGGCCGGGGATCTGCTGGCCACCGTCAAGACGATCGTCGCCGAGCAGACCGGC
>JASFTA010000203.1:0-4667 GCA_050114115.1 Desulfobacterales bacterium
CGTCCGCCTGGCAGACGCCTTTCAAGATATCGGGATGCAGGTCGTCGCCCTGAACCGCTTCGCCGGCAAAGGACGCCGCCCCTTCGGCACCATAAAGCACGGCACTGAAGATAAACTGATCGCGTAAGGCGGCAATGGCGTGGGGCTCTTTCTGCGGGGGCTCGAAACCAATGACCTCCAGAACGCGCATGGTCAGCTCACGGCCGACCTCGGCAATGGCCGGCAGGCGCCCAACCCCCGTCACCAGAAGCGCGTAGCGCAGGTGCTGGTCGATACTGACCAGGGGCATGAAGGCCTCTTCACGGTCATACCATTTCAGGAAATTAAGATAGACGCCCAGTGGTTCCCGGCCGGCCCGCACCATGGCAAACAGGTCGTTCTGGAGGCCCCAGCGATCGATGGCCGCCAGAATCCGACCGCGCACCAACGGCCCCAGGGCCGCCCGCTGGGCGGCTTCGGCATAGGCCACCCGATAAAAACCGACCTGCCCGTCATTGACCTTCACGACCGCGGCATTCCCGATGGCAACGTCCTGTTCGGCCTCGCGCATCAACAGCCGCTGCTGCCGCTGGGTGCCGTTGGCGTCAAACAGACGCAGGGTAATCGGAATCGGCCACAGGCTTGCATCGGTGTGGGTTTGATAGGTGAAGCGCTGCTGGCGCAGACGGAGCTGGTCGCCATGGCGTTCGGCCGTCACCAATGGATGTCCCGGCTGTTCTACCCAGGCCCGCATGATATCGCCGACGGGCGCGTCCGAAACCGCTTCGAACGCTTCCCAGAACTCGCCGCTGCCAGCACAACCATAGGCGTGGGTCTTGAGGTAATGACGCAAACCCCGCTGAAAACTGGCCTCGCCGATATGGTCCCGAATCTGGCGCAGGATGCTGCCGCCCTTGCTGTAGATGATCGGCACGGTGGCCGTGTTGATGACCAGGTGCTCGCCGCCGGGAATCTCGATGGGAAAAGTCTCGATCAGCGCATCCCGCTGCAGGGCCCCGTCGGTCTGACCGAGAACGAATTTCTCCCAGATACCCCATTCGGGGTGATAATGATCGACGATGCCATAACCGAAATAGGTGGCGAAACTTTCGTTGAGCCATAAATAGCGCCAGTCCGCGGGCGTGGCCAGGTTACCAAACCACTGGTGGGTGATTTCGTGGGCGATCACCTCGCAGATCCGCTCGCGTCCCTCCTTGGAGGTGGCCTCCGGGTAATCGAGAAGCAAATTTTCCCGAAACGTGATGGCCCCCCAGTTTTCCATGGCACCAAAGGCAAAATCCGGGATGGCGATCAGGTCCATCTTGCTGAGCGGATAGGGCAAATCGAAATAAGTCTCGCAAAACTGCAGGGCCGCACGGCCGAAATTGAGTCCCAGGTTCCCGTAGCGCGTGGCGCCGCGGGCGGCCACCAGGCGCACCCGGGGGTCCTCCAGATCGGCGGCCGACTCGAAATGTCCGACGGCAAAAAAAAGCAGATAGGTCGACATCGGCGGGGTACGCTCGAAGCGCACCTGTTTGCGCCCGTCCGCCAGGGGGGTTTCCTGCGCGACGGCCCCGTTGGAAATGGCGGTCAAACGCCGGTCGACCAGTAGGACGACTTCGAAGGTCGCTTTGTGACGGGGATGATCGAAACAGGGAAATGCACGGCGCGCATCACTTTCCTGAAACTGGGTCACCGCCATGGGCCAGAAGTGACCTTTGGCCGTGTAACCGCTGCGGTAAAAACCGGCCATGCCCTCGCTGATCGCGCCGTGATAATCGACGATGAGCGTCAAGGGTCCGGCCACCGGTTCCGGAAACTCGATCAGCAGTTGTTCGTCCCCGGCAAGCAGTTCGAAGGCGGCCTCGGCCTGCCAGTCGTCCCGATGCACGCGGCAGGCCTCGATGTCCAGCGCCAGGCCGTTGAGCCGCACCAGGCGCACGGCCTCCGGTGGATTAAACGTTATTTCGGCGCGTCCCTTGAAGGTAAATTGTTCCAGATCGGGATCGATCGTCAATCGGTAGTGCAGGTCGGGGAAATCACTCATGGCCATGATCGCTTTCTGTTCGTTTGCGGATACATCTTCCAGGCTGCTGGGCATGCGAGGCGGGCGCGGCGGCACCGTATTGAGACCATCGTGAGACAGATCGGATGGTCGCCATCCTCGGGCGCTGGGGCGGTCCGTCGCCCGCCGGCTACATCATGTCGCGAATATTTCTAAGCCGCACAACCATTTCGTGCAGTCCCCGTTCGGCCCGACTCAAAAAGGTCCGCAGGGGCGGCATCTCCTCATGAGAGAAATCGGTGATGGCCGACGCCAGCCGGATTTTTAGCGGCACCCCGCCGACGTCGTAAACATGGCGATGGAGATCGTTGACGATGCGGTCCCGCGCAATCTTGACATCGTCGGGCATGGTCATGGGCAGCAGCCAGAGCATGCGGCTCTTGTCAAGCGAGCCCACCATATCCGGGTCGCGCACCACCCGCGCCATGCGGTCCACGACGGCCTGGTAAACCTCCTTTTGCTGAACCGCGCCGGCCGGTACCTTTTCGCGCGGAATGGCCCGCACGATGGCAAATAAAATAACGGCGAAGGGCGTTCCGTAACGCACGGCCCGTTGCATCTCCTTTTCCACGAAGAAAAGAATGCTGGAGCGGTTCAAAACACCGCTGGGCAGTTCTTTTTTCTCCTGCTGCTTTTTCCAGGCGATCTTGCCTTTGACGATTTCCGCGTAGATCTCCTGAAAATTGTTTTCATCCAGGCCCCGGTCGCGAAGACCCGTGCGGACCTGCTCGAGTATGTTCGCCAGATCTTCGCCTTCGGCCGTGCCTTCCTCCAGGGCGCCCAGAATACTGAACTTCTTGAGATCGCCGGCACCGCTCGGCAGACTGCCACCCCATTTGTCCAGATCGATTTGCAATCTGCTCAGCATGTCTTCCATGCGGGCGCCCAAGCGCTCTTCGACCTCCCGCAGCACATCGCTGTTCACATCCTTGGCCCGCAATCGGTCCACAATCTGCGACTGGACGCGCTGCAGAACCCGGTCCAGTTTTTCGTCTTCCCCGTCCTCGGGGTTCGCGACCGCCTCCAATGTCATCTGCCGCCCGATCCGCTCGATGTACTCCACCAGCAGATCGGAAAGCACTTTGTCATCCCCGGATCCTTTGCGAATCTCGGCCGACAGGTAGATCAACTCGGCGGCAATCTGGGGATTGGAGAGGACTTCCTGGATTAGATCCTCGCCTTCCACCCCGATCGCTTCCGCCCCTTGCGACAACACCTGGGCCAGACCCTGATTCTGGAGTTCCTTGCCCAGCGCGCCGACTAACGCCATGTAATCCGTAAGCGGCATGCCCTCGCTGATCAGGGCTTCCTTGAGAACCGGCATCAACCGCCGGAGCTCCTGGGGGTCGGGCACCAGCCGGCGGAGGATCTGGGCCAGGCGTTTGACCGTGATATCGCCCTTGCGGTATTCGTCCTTGACCAGTTGAACGAAAACCCGGTCCGTCAGTTCATTGGCTTCTTGATGGATGCGGGCCTCGTCGGCATAGACCACCCCGGCGGATTTCTGGGCCTCGATGCCGCTCAGCAGCTTGCGTTTCATGTCGAAAACCGCTTCGGCCAACTCGGCCAGGTTGGCCCCCTCCATTTCGGGGGTCACCTTGTCGACTTCGTTGCGCAGTCGACCGAGCTGCTTGATGATGACCGGTCCGGAGCCGCCGCCCTCGCCGCTGCCTTCACCGCTGCCCTCGCCGCCGCCGTCACCGCCGCCTTCGCCGCCCTGCTGGGCCGCGGCCAGATCCGAATCGATCAGCGTGCGGGAGGCCGCCCCGGGATTGTCGATGACAAAGCGCAGTGAAAGCGCCTGCTCCAGCTCCTCCATGACCAGCCCGCCGGCGACCACCCCCAGAAGGCTTTGTTTCTTTTCCTCCGGTAGGCCGGCGTCGCCCCCCTCGTCGCTTTGCTTCAGGGTGTCCTTGGACACTACGGCGTCGTCTTCCGTGACTTTCTTGTAGACCACATGGTTGATCTTAATGGCCTCGACCCGCTTGCGGCCTAGCTCCCCCCGCATGATGTCGGCACTGGGATAGGCCGCCAGGTCGATAAACACACGCACGAACTCGGCGATGTCGCTTGACTGCAGGCCCTCGTGAAACGACAGGGACTGCACCCCGGCCTTCTTGAAGTGCGATACCATGCGGGACACGTTCAGGCGGGGGTCCAGGGGCTCATCTTCGACAAAAAACTGATCCCGGTTCATGATCACTACGATGGGGGACTGATGGTTCAGGGCCTTTTCAACGGTGCGGAAGAAGTCCTTGATGGACTGGGCCGTATAGGGATGATCGAGCTGGTACATGGTCGACCGGTTGAACAGCAGAGAGAACGAGCGGCCGACGCGATCGTATTCTTTTTTCATCTGGGCTTGCGACATGAACGATGCCTCTCCGGTATTGGCGGGAATGGCCCGGCCCGCCTGCGCGGTGCCGTGCAGCCCCCAGCGCCGGTTTGTCTGTTGGCCTCCCCCGGTCTGCGGGCCCATTTTCAGGCCCTGCCGGGATTATCAATGCAAATGCGCTTTTTCGTAGGCCTGCAGGTCTTTGAGAAAATCCCGGCAGGTCTGGTAGCGGTCCGCTTGACGATAAGCCGTCGCTTTCAAAACGATCCGGTCCAAATCTTCATTCAC
>JASFTA010000204.1:0-4657 GCA_050114115.1 Desulfobacterales bacterium
GGCCGGTGATCTCTACGATGCGGCCGTCTCCTGGGCGGCGGACCAAGGCTGGGGGGAATGGTTCATGGGCGCCGAGGACCAGCGCATCCGCTTCATCGGCCACGGTGTCGGGCTGGAGCTGGATGAATACCCTTTCCTGGCCAAGGGGCAGGACATGCCTCTGGTGAAGGGGATGACCATCGCCCTGGAACCGAAACTGATCATTCCTGGGAAAGGCGTGGTGGGTATCGAGAACACCCATGTGGTCACCGACGATGGGCTGGCACCGCTTACCTGCTTCGACCAGGCCGTGCAAATTATCGTTTGACCTTCTGGTCGTTGGTGTGTTGCCTCAAATATAGCGATATGTCATCCAGAGCAAGATAGCCAGGCCGATAGCGGCCAGGATGATGCCGATGAAATGGGTCAGGCCGCTCATGGGCTCCCGCAGTCTGTGTCTCATGGATATCGCTCTCCTCATGGGGTTGATGACCGGTGCGGAAAAAGCGAGACCATTCTTATAGTAGGGCTGAAAATCGTGGCCGGTTGTAAAAGTAGTAGGGCTGAAAATCGTGGCCGGTTGTAAAAGCAATGTCACAAGACGGGAGGCGCGGTCCCGCGGGGAATTGCGGTTAGCGAGGGCCGGAGGCGCAATCAGTTGGCCTGCGCCCACTCGGTCGTATGGCTTGGCGCCGCCATTTGCGCGGCCGCCTCGCGCAGTCGGCGTTTAAGGTGCTTCAGCTGACGGAATAAATCGTGTTCGGGCGTCAGGCCCGCGGGCAGGGTTGGGCTTTTGAAGTAGAAAGCCAGCCAGCCCTGCAGTCCGTGCCAACCGCAGCGTGCGGCCAGGTCCATAAACAGAGCCATGTCCAGGATCAGCGGGGCCGCCAGGATGCTGTCACGGCACAGAAAATCGATTTTAAGCTGCATGGGGTAACCCAGCCAGCCGAAGAGATCGATATTGTCCCAACCTTCCTTGTTGTCCCCCCGGGGCGGGTAATAGTTGATGTCGACCTTGTGATAGAGATCGCCGTAGAGGTCCGGAAAGCGATCCGCACTCAAAATGTGCTCCAAGGCGCCCAACTTGCTGATCGCCTTGGTTTTTAGCGCCCCCGGATCATCAAGCACCTCACCGTCCCGGTTGCCCAGGATATTGGTGGAAAACCAACCGGAAACCCCCAGCATGCGTGCCTTGAGCGCTGGAGCCAGCACCGTCTTGAGCATGGTCTGGCCGGTTTTAAAATCCTTGCCGCACAGCGGGACGCGCATGTCCTGGGCCAGTTCCTGAAGCGCCGGGATCTCTTCGGTCAGATTGGGCGCCCCATTGGCGAAGGGCACGCCTTCCTGGAGGGCGGCATAGGCGTAGATCATGCTGGGGGCGATATCGGGATCGCTGGCCTGCAGCCCATCTTCAAAACGGGCCAAAGATTGGTGCACCGGCCCCGGCTCGGCGTAAACCTCGGTGCTGGCGCACCAGATCATGACCAGGCGATCAAGGCCGTTGGCGGTCTTGAATTTCCGGATGTCGGCGCGGACCTGCTGGGCGAGATCCATCTTGCTGCGACCGGACTTGACGTGCGTCCCTGCAAGCCGGGGTACATACTTCGGGTCGAAAACGGCCGGCATGGGGCGAATGGCCTGCAGATCGGATTTAATCGCTTCCAGGGTCGCGGGTGACAAAACGCCGGCATTGACCGCGGCCGCATGCATGTCGTCGGGGAAGATATCCCAGCCGCCGAAAACGAGGTCTTCCATGCGGGCCAGGGGCACCATCTTGGCGATAGGCTCGGTGACGTCGGGGGCCTGTTCGAGGGACAGGCTGCCCATCTGCGACAGAGCGCCGATCGGCTTGCCGAGGCCCTGGCGGATGGCCAGCACGCCGCCCATGAAGGTGGTGGCGATCGCCCCCATCCCCGGGGTCAGCACGCCCAGCCGGCCCCACGAGGGTGTGCTCGATGTCATGGGCGCTATCGATTTCCTTGCCGCTTGACCTTTTCCGTCCACGTTGTTTTCACCTTTCTTGCAATGATCGGCATCGCTTCCTGACCGAGGCACGGCTTGGGGCTCAGCCGCTAAAGCGGCAGTTGCACCCGATGAAAGCCCTCGGCCAGCTCGAAGTCGGTTCCGGCCGCCATTTCGCGGCAGCGTTCCCTGAGCCATGCGACGGGATCCGAATGTTTGAATTCCTTCATCTGGCTGGCATGGCAGCGCAAAGCCTCGATCTTGCGATCGAAGGTCGCCGTGATGTCGGATTGATAGTTGATGTCTTCGGTGCCCCAGAAGTAAATCTCGGCCACCTTGTGCGGCGCAAGATCCTGGTCGATCAAATCGGGATAGGCCAGATGATCGCGGGCATACGGGAATACGGCATCCATGGCCACCTGGCCGATGATCCGATGGTCCCGGTGCCAGAGGTAGCGCCGGTAAGGATCTGACGTGACCAGGATGCGGGGGCGATAAAGTCGCAGCAGGCGGACGATGTCCTTGCGCAATGCCGGCGAATCCTCCAGGCCCTGATCCGGATATCCCATGTAGACAACTTCACGCGCGCCGGTCAACTGGGCGGCGCGCGCCTGCTCGGCCTGCCGGATTTCGGCCAGTCTAACCGGGGTCAGGCCGGGATCGCTGGTGCCCTTGTCACCGTTGGTGGCGATGGCGTAGACAACGCTTTGGCCCTCGTCGGCCCAGCGGATCACCGTACCGGCGGCACCGAACTCGGTGTCGTCCGGATGAGCGGCCAACGCCATGATATCGCAAGACGGCGGGGTTGCTCGCGGAATTTGCTGGTGGATCTTAATCGTCATCGTACCGTTCATGGGCATAAAACGTATAGCGCATATGATGTTTGTCGAGTTTTAGGGTTGCGACGGCCGTTGCGGACACAGCGGCGCGACGGGCGCCGCTTCACAGCCGGGGTTCTTTCGGCCGTTTGGAAGGTCGCGGTGGATCGTCTGGGCATAGGCCTCCAGCGCATTGGTGGCCGCCTGCGGCCAATTGAATTCGCGGACCGCGGCGTGAATGGCCGCGGGTGGCCAGGCCCTGGTACCGTCACGAACGGCGGCAATCGCGGCGGCCATGGCGCCGGGTGATCCGTCGGTCAGGATGCAGCCGGTCTGCCCCCTTTCCCCCAGGCTGGCCATGACACCCACCGGACTCGTTACGACCGGGCGGCCGCAGGCCAGGGCTTCGAGCCCCACCAGCCCGAAGCTTTCGTAGTGCGAGGCCTGCACATAGACATCCGCGGCGGCGTAGTAGGTGGGCAGGTTCCGGTGGGGGACGCTGCCGGAAAAAACCACACGCGCTGCCACGCCGGCTTGAGCGGCCATCTGTTCCAGGCGTTGCTGTTCACTGTCTCCCGGGCCCTCGCCGCCCACGAGCACCAGCTTGAGGCGATCGTCGTTCCCCAGCCGCGCCAGCGTCTCGATGAGGCGTGCCTGTCCTTTAAGCGGCGTGAGCCGTCCGACGGACAGCAGGATGAAATCTGCGGGATCGAAGCCGAGCTCCCGGCAGGCCGCTGCGCGGCTGCGGGGTCGGAAATGCACGAAGTCCACCCCTCCGGGAACCTGCCGGATGCGGTCGGAGGGCGCCCCATAAAACCGGATCAAATTGTCGATTTCGGTCTGGCAGGGCGCCAGGATGGCATCGCTTTCCTGAACCAGTTTTCTTTCCGTTTGCAGGCGTCGGTCCGGCGATGGGGTGCCCGTGCCGGTATTGGTTTTCAAGGCCGCCAGGGTATGGAAGGTGATCAGGTGCGGACACGGCCAGCGTTTTGCGAGCATCTGGCCGACAAGCCCCGATAGCCAGTAATGGCTGTGGATTAAGTCGTAGCGGCTTCGGGCATCGGTTTTGAATGCGTCGATGGCCGTCGCGTAGTCGTCGGCATAGCGGTAAAGATCGGCCTTTGCCAGCGGTGCGGTCGCACCGATGTCGAGGGTGACCAAACGCACATTGGCGGACAGGCGCATTACGGCCGAAACATGGTCATGCCGGGCGCGGGTGAAAATATCCACCCGGTGACCGGTGCGGCCCATCTCGCGGGCCAGGGCGCGCACGTAGACGCTCATGCCGCCGGTATCGCGCGTCCCCAGGGTGCCGATCGGGCTGGAATGGATGCTGAGCATCGCAATGGTGAATGGACGGGACATCAGGTGTTAATCCTTTTCGAATCCCATTCGATTTCACAGCGCAGCAGATTCACCGGCCGCCCCCCCAGATGCTGCTTGTATTTTTCCGACCCCTTGAGAAAATCGTATATGTGGCGACCATCGCGGATGCTTTGGCGGATCGTGAGCACCTTGCATAGCAGTCCGGGGCTTAGCCTCCGGTAAGCCGCATCGTAGCCGTTGTTGTAAAGATAGACGGTGGAGCGGTGGTCGAAGCACATCACGGCGGCGATGGCGACGTCGTCAAGTTCTAAAAAATACAATCGCAACAAACCGGCCGCGGCCATTGTTTCGGCCAGGCGGCGAAAGAAGGCCGGCATCGATCCGGTCATAAAATCCGCCTTGGCAGCGCGGTTGATTTTGAAAAGGTGGATGAAGGTCTCCATGGCTGCCGGCAGTGCGGCGGCCGAACGCACGCAGCGCAGGTTGATGCGGCCGGCTTCCTCCAGGCGCCGCAGTTTGCGCCGAATTTCATGACGCTCCTTGCCGCGCAGGCCCTCCAGGTAGGCTTCCCA
>JASFTA010000205.1:0-4654 GCA_050114115.1 Desulfobacterales bacterium
GAAAGGTCCCGGTTCAAGTGGGAGTGAATGCCCAGCTTGCGGGTGTAGTCGATGGCATAATCGATACCGATTTCCTTGAGCAGTTTCACCGTAACCACGTTGCGGGATTTGGCCAGGGCCTGGCGCAGCAGGGTCGGGCCGTAGAACTTCTCCTTGTAATTTCTTGGTTTCCAAGTGAAATTACGGTTGGTATCCTCGAACACGATGGGCGAATCGATGATCATCGAGGCCGGTGTGTAGCCCTTGTCGATCGCCGCGGCATAGATCAAGGGTTTGAAGGCCGAGCCCGGCTGGCGCCGTGACTGAAAGGCGCGGTTGAACTGGCTTTCTTCAAAATCGCGTCCCCCGATCATGGCCTTGACGAAACCGGTTTGGGCTTCGAAACACAGCAGGGCCGACTGGGCCACGGGCGTCTGCTCCAGGGCCAGGGGCCAGGGGGCCCCCTCTTCCTCCGGCGCCGCCTTGAGACGGACTTGGATCACGTCGCCGGCCTTGAGGACATTGCCCGGCCGCTTGACCTTGGCCGCCCAGTAAATCACCTCCGGATCCGGCTTGCGGGCCCAAACCATGTCCGCGAGTGCCAGCAGGCCCTCGGCTGCGCCGAGATCGACCTTGACGACCCGCTCACGGTTGTCCACCCGGGTGACCAACCCCCTGAGCAGCGCACCGGGCGCCAGTTTGTCGGCCTGCTCAGCGCTCAGGGTCTTCAGGTAGTCTTCCTGGTCCACGCTGGCGATATTGGTCAGGGGACCCCGGTAGCCCTGCCGTTTGTCCAGTTCCAGGAGGCCCTTTTCAGTGGCCTCCCGGGCGGCGCGTTGCATGTCGAGGTTGACCGCGGTGAATATTTTAAGGCCTTCCCGGTTGATGGCCTCCGCTCCGTACTTCTGTTCGACATAGCGTCTGACGTGCTCGGTGTAAAACGGTGCCTTCTCGGCGAACCAGTTGCGACGCGGTTTGATGTCCCAAGGGGCGCCACGCGCTTCTGCGGCCTGTTCCGCCGTGATGAAACCCTCCTCGAGCATGCGCGTCAGCACATAGTGCTGACGCTGGCGGGCCCGTTCGGGATGGCGATAGGGCGAATAGCGACTGGGGGCCTGGGGCAAGCCCGCCAGGATGGCGCATTCCGCCAACGTCAGTTCTTCCACCGACTTTTCAAAATAATTTTGGGCGGCGGCTTCGACGCCGTAGGCGCCATGTCCCAGATAGATCTGATTCAGGTAGAGATAAAGGACTTCCTCCTTGGTAAAGGCCTTGGTGATCCGGTAGGCCAGGACGGCTTCCTTGAGTTTGCGTTTGTAGCTGCGCTCGGGGGTCAGGAAAAAGGACTTGGTCACCTGCTGGGTGATCGTGCTGCCCCCCTGGACAATTTCGCCGGCTTCCAGGTTCTTGACGAATGCGCGCACAATGCTGATGAAATCGATGCCACCGTGCTCGTAGAAGCGTGAATCTTCGGCCGCCAGAAACGCTTCCACCAGCATGGGTGGCATGACCTCCAGCGGCAGGACGATACGGCGCTCCTCGTAGAATTCGCCGATTTTCTCGCCGTTGTCGGCATAGGCCACCGATACGGTGGCCGGACGATAGTCGGCCAGGGTGGTGATTTGGGGAAGCTGCCGGGTGATATGCAACAACAACCCACCGCCTGCCAACCCCGCGGCCACCACCGCCAGCACGACGATTGCGAATACCCACCGCAGCAAACGGCGGCGCCAGAGCCCCGGTGATTTGCGGGCCCGTTTCTTGACAATTTTTTTGGTTTGGTTGGGTTCCGGCATAAATCTGGTTGGTCATTACCCGTTCTGGTTGGACATGCGTCTAGCTTATTCAAGCGGTTTGATGGAGCATGCTCATTAACAGTTTCTGTCGATTATAACAGGCTACCCATTAAAGAAAAGAGATTAACAGATGCCGCTTGAATTGGCAAGAAAACTGACAACAAACTATTTGACAACACCAAATGATATCGATAACCTAACCAATTTTATGTCGTCATGTCGTTGCGCCCAGATTAAAGACTTGCGGGACAGCGACGGGTGATCGCCACCCGCAATGACGTTCTCATGGACGGCTCGGAAAGGACCCTCATGATCGCATTGGCATTTGACAAGATGGGTGGGCTGATCCCGGCCATTGTCCAGGATCACGCCAGCGGCGACGTATTGATGCTGGCCTACATGAACGCGGAGGCGTTCAAGGCCACCCTGGAAACCGGCGAGGCCACCTTTTTCAGTCGCAGCCGCCAGGAACTGTGGGTCAAGGGCAAGACGTCCGGCCACCTGCAGCTGGTTAAATCCATTCATATCGACTGCGACCAGGACGCCATTCTGGTGCGGGTGGACCAAATCGGCGGAGCCGCGTGTCATACCGGCTACCGCAGCTGTTTTTACCGACGCGTCGAAGAACAAAACCTTTTAATCGAGGGCCAACCGGTATTTGACCCCAAGGAGGTCTACAAGAAGTAATGTCTGCGAACTTGAAGCTGGGGATTCCCAAGGGTAGCCTGCAGGATGCCACGATCGCCTTGTTTCGGCGCTCGGGCTGGCAAATCAATGTCAACGGCCGGAGTTATTTTCCCGAAATCAACGATCCCTCCATCGACTGCGCCATCTGCCGCGCCCAGGAGATGTCGCGTTATGTGGAGAGCGGCACCCTGGATGCCGGCCTGACCGGCAAGGACTGGATCGCCGAGAACGAATCCGACATCCACGTGGTCTGCGATCTGGTCTATTCCAAGGTCAGCGCACGCCCGGCCCGCTGGGTTCTGGCCGTGCCCTATGATTCGGACATCAAGACCATAGAAGACCTGAAAGGCCGGAAAATCGCCACCGAACTGGTCGCGTTCACCCGCCGTTATTTCAAGGAACACGGTATCGACGTGGCGATCGAATTTTCCTGGGGGGCCACCGAAGCCAAGGTGGTTTCCAAGCTGGCCGATGCCGTCGTCGAGGTGACCGAGACCGAGAGCACGATCAAAGCCCACGGGCTGCGCATCATTCACGAGCTGATGCAGACCAACACCCAGCTGATCGTCAACCACGACGCCTGGCAGAACCCCCTAAAAAAAGCCAAAATCGAACAGATCGCCCTGCTGCTCAAGGGCGCGCTCAAGGGTGACAAGATGGTGGGGCTTAAAATGAACGTTCCCGCGGGCCGTCTGGACGTCATCGTGGCAACGCTGCCCAGCCTCAACGCCCCAACGGTGGCCCCCCTCTATCACTCGGATTGGTTTTCGGTGGAAATCGTCGTCGAAACCGGCGTCGTGCGGGACCTGATCCCCAAACTGCTCGATGCCGGGGCCGAGGGCATCATTGAATACCCGCTCAATAAAGTGGTATAACGCGATTCATCGCATCCTTCAGGCGTGACAACCAGACAGGCCGCCCTGCCAGCGACAGCCACAGGCCATCGCCACCCGGCACGGCGGCCGCCACGAGGATCTTGCCATGGTGGCCAAACGCACCGAAGACATCAGCTCATTTATCGTGATGGACGTTCTCGAGAAGGCCAGCGAAATGGATTCGCAGGGGCAGGACGTTATCCATCTTGAAGTGGGCGAGCCGGATTTCGACACACCGGCCAGCATACGGTCGGCCGCCTGCCGGGCCATGGAGGAGGGTCATACCCACTACTGCCACAGCCTGGGGCTGCCCGAACTGCGGCAGGCCATCGGCGACTACTACCGCCGCACCTATGATGTCGCCGTCGATCCTGACAACGTGGTGATCACCCCCGGCACCTCGCCGGCCATGTTTTTGTTGTTTGCCGCCCTGCTCGAACCCGGCGATGAGGTCATCATCTCCGATCCGCATTACGCCTGCTACCCCAACTTCATCAAATTCGTTCAGGGACGGGTGGTGACGGTACCGGTCTACGAAGAAGACGGGTTTCAGTACCGGCCGGAAGCCATCCGTGCCAAGATAACGGATCGCACCCAAGCCATTTTCGTGAATTCGCCCTCCAACCCCACCGGCAACCTGCTCTCGGCCGAGCGCATGCAGGCCATCAGTGAACTGGGCCCGCCCGTCGTCTCCGACGAGATCTATCACGGGCTGGTCTATGAAGGCCGCGAAAAGAGCATCCTTGAATTCACCGACCGGGCGTTCGTTCTGAACGGCTTTTCCAAGCTTTTTGCCATGACCGGCTTCAGGCTGGGCTACCTCATCGCCCCGCCGGAATTTATCCGCCCGATCCAAAAAATGGTCCAGAATTTTTTCATTTCGGCCAACGCCATGGTGCAGATGGCCGGCATCACCGCCCTGACCGACCCGGCGGCGGAAGCCGACACGCGGCGCATGAAGGCGATTTACGACGAACGACGCCGTTTCATGATCCGCCGGCTGCGGGAAATGGGGTTCGGCATCACCGTCGAGCCCACGGGCGCTTTCTACGTGTTTGCCAATGCCAAGCACCTCTCGAACGACTCCTACCGCCTGGCGTTCGACATTCTGGAAAAAGCCCGCGTGGGGGTCACGCCGGGCATCGACTTTGGCCCCAACGCCGAGGGTTACCTGCGGTTTTCGTATGCCAATTCGCTTGAAAACATTGCCGAGGGCATGGATCGCCTGGAACGCTATCTGGACCAGCGCCGCTAGCGCGGCCGATGCGATCTGCACCCCCGACGGCGGCTTTCGGTATGCCGAGCTGTCAAGGCCCG
>JASFTA010000206.1:0-4651 GCA_050114115.1 Desulfobacterales bacterium
GACCGACGTTCGCTATGCGCGCCTGGGCGACGACCTGATCCTATGGGCCCGACCGGTCTGGCAGATACCATGAAAAACCGTCGTCTGTATTTCACGGCGCCTCATCAATGCGCCGTACGGGAGGAATCCCTGCCCGCCGTTGCGTCGGACCAGCTGCTGGTTCAGGCGCGTTGTTCGTCCATCAGCGCCGGAACCGAAATGCTGGTTTTCAAGGGCCGGATCCCGGCCGGCATGCGAGTGGACGAAACGCTGTCGTCCTATGCCGGTCGACGTTTTGAATATCCCCTGGCCTACGGCTACAGCAGCGTCGGGGAAGTCGCGGCGGTCGGCGCGCAAGTCAATCCGGACTGGATCGGAGCACGGGTCTTCGCCTTCCGCCCCCATCAGAGCCATTATCTTGCCCGGGCGACGGAGCTGATCCGGCTGCCCCCGGAGGTGGCCGATGAAGACGGCGTTTTTCTGGCGGCCATGGAGACGGCCGTCAACCTGGTCATGGACGGCCATCCGTTGATCGGCGAGAAGGTCATGCTCCTGGGGCAGGGGGTGATCGGCTTACTCACCACAGCGCTGCTGGCGCGTTTTCCGCTTGGCGCCCTGGTGGCGCTGGAACGCTGGCCGGCACGCCGCCGGATCGCGCGCGATCTGGGGGCCGGCACCGTCTGGGCCGGGGATGAACCGAACTTCTCCCGCGAGGCTGCCGCCACCCTTGGCCAACCCGGCGCAGACGGCCGGGCCGATCTGGTCTTTGAACTCTCGGGGCAGCCATCGATGCTCGATACGGCCATCGCCTGGGCCGGATTCGGGGCGCGCATCGTCGTGGGTTCCTGGTACGGGACTAAAACAGCGCCCGTCGATCTGGGCGGGCGTTTCCACCGGCAGCGGATCAGGCTGATCTCAAGTCAGGTCAGCACCATTGATCCATCCCATCGTGCGCGCTGGTCCAAGCGGCGCCGCCTGGACACGGCCATGGCCATGCTGGCCCGGGTGCGGCCCTCTCGCCTGATCACCCACCGTTTCGAGATCGAGACGGCCCAACAGGCGTTCGAGCAGGTTGCCAACCGACCCCAGGAAACGCTGCAGGTGCTGCTGACCTACGGGGTCGTGCCGGATTCACCAGGATCGAAACGGCGGCAGGATTGATTATGGAAGGGGCTCCTTTGGCATCGATGCTCGTGCGTCTGCTCGTGGGGATGACCGGTGTTCTGCAGGTCGCATTGCTGGTGGCTTGGCCGATACCCAGCCCGGTCGCTTCCTTGCGTATGCGGCCACACCGCGTTGATGCGACGGTTTGGGGGACAAACCCCGCGTCGGGGCCCGATCGTGCGGCCGATCTGCTTTTGCCCTTGGGTGCCCTGGGTGGTATGCTGCTGAGCCTGATCGCCGTGGCCTGGCCGACCCTGGGCCTCTACCTTCTGCCGCCGGGCGCAGGATTTCCGATTTGGCTTGTGCCGGTCAGCGGGGTCTGTCTGGTGCTGGGCAATGGGTTGGTATTGGCCGCCGTGGCCGCCCTGCGACGGCAGACGCGTTTTGATTCTCAGGGACAGAGCCGCAAGCTGGTGACCGGCGGTATCTTCGCATGGCTGCAGCACCCGATCGTCACGGGCATGGGGCTGATCTACCTGGGATTGTTTCTGGTCTGTCCCAGTCCGATGGTTTTCTGCGGCCTGGTCTGTTTCGGTTGTCACCAGAAACGCCGCACGGCCCAGGAGGAAATGCTGCTGGCGACGCGCTTCGGCCGGTCCTACCAAGCGTATCGCGCCCGGACGGGGCGATTCTGGCCGCGGTGGCCGCCCCGACCAAGGGCTTAAAAGGCTGTGGGAAAACGTCATGGGCGCCGGCTAGACAAGGCAAAGTCCGACGAGAAAGCGTCGTTTATGGGCCCTAAATGAGCATTGTGATGAGGATATTAACGCTGTATGGCCAAGCGCAATCGTTTTTCAACAGCCTGCTAAACCAAAACAATTTTGGGCGAACTGGAGGGGCGCGATGTACACCCTGAACCTGGGCCGCGCCTTTGAGGCGCGGCATTATCTGGTGGGCGGGGACTGGGGTCCGGAAAATGATCCTCACGGGCATGCCTATCGGGTGGAAGTTCGACTGGAGGCCGAAGAACTCGACCGGCATGGTTACATCGTCGATCTCGAAAAACTCGAAGATCTTTTGGATCGATGTGTGGCCCACTATCAAGATCGGATGCTCAACGATTTGGCGGAATTCTCCGGGCGCAACCCCAGTATCGAGCATTTCAGCCGGTGTTTCTTCGACCGTCTGGCGGCGGGACTACCGCCGCATCGCTTCCACGCCATCGAGGTGCGCATCTGGGAGAACACGGATGCCTGGGCATCCTACCGGGGGCGTTTCCGGTGAATATCGGTCTCATGATCTACGGACGCCTCGACACCCTCACCGGGGGCTACCTCTACGATCGACAGATGGTGGCGGCGCTCGAAGCACGGGGGCACCGGGTCCGGGTGATAAGTCTCCCGGTCTTGAGCTATCCGGGCCAGCTGGCCCTCAATGGGCGGCTGACCAACGACACCCGGGGGCTGGATCTGCTGCTCCAGGACGAACTGTGCCATCCTTCCCTGATTCGCTTCAACACGCGGCGAACCAACAATCACGGCCCCGCCGTTGCGGTGGTGCACCAGGTGCTTTGCGATGAGCCCCGCGCCACCTGGCGCAATCGCCTGCTGCGGCTGGTGGAAAAACGCTACCTGGATCGTGTGGACGGCTTTGTCTTCAACTCATATAGCACCCGGGATACAGTCTGGCGGCTGACCGCCGCTGATCGCCCCCATGTGGTGGCCCCTCCCGGGGGTGATCGTCTGGGGGCGCCCCTATCTTCGGCGGCCATTCGCGCGCGGGCCCGGGAGCCCGCCCCGCTGCGGCTTTTGTTTCTGGGCAATCTCATCCCCAGAAAAGGCCTGCTGCCCCTGATCCACGCCCTGGCAGGCCTGCCGCACCCTCCATGGGAATTGCGGGTGGTGGGCCGCCTGGACATGAACGCGGCCTATGTACGGCGGGTGCGTTATAAGCTCGCGGCGCGGGGACTGGCCGGCCGGGTCCAGTTGGTGGGGCGCAGGGAGGGGGCGTACCTGGCGGCGGAGCTGAAGCGGGCGCAACTTCTTTGCATGCCCTACGCCTATGAGGGTTTCGGCATGGCCACCCTGGAGGCCCAGGCCTTCGGGCTACCTGTTATCGGCGCCCGGGAGGGCGCTACCGGCGAGCTTATCAGCGATGGTGTCAACGGCTATTTAGTGAGACGCGGGGACCATGCCGCGGTGTGCCGAGTTCTGGCCGCGCTGGATGCCGATCGGACCAAACTCGCGCAGATGGGTTTGTCTGCGCGCCGGCGGTTTGGGCGCCATCCGACCTGGGCCGGCACCATGGAGCGTCTGGCGGTTTTCCTGGAAACCCTGGCCGCGTCCCGACGGCCCCGCCGCCGCCCCTTCTCGGCCGGCTTAAAGGCGGTTTCTCCGTGACCCCGACCCCGCAATCATCACTCGATCGGCGTGCCCTGGCCAAATTCGTCCTGGCCTGGGGTTTTCTGAACCTCTTTATCAACCTCGATTTTCCGGCCGCCCCGATCCTTTCCCTCAAGCTGCTGCGGCCCTCCCTGGAGGTCTGGGCGCTTCTGGGGGTTCTCTGCGCGCTGGCCTGGTTCGGTATTGCCGGCCGTGCCCGGATCTATCTGCCCCTGGTGGCTCTGCTGGTCTTCGGGCGCCTGTTTCGCCTGGGGGATGTCATCATGCCGGTTTATTTCAACCGCCCGTTCAATCTCTACATGGATCTCGGCTATCTGCCCGGCCTCGCCCATTTGCTGGCCAACTCTTTCTCGCTGACGCGCTTGGCTTGCTACGCTGCTCTGACGGCGATTCTGGTCGCAGCGCTTCTGTGGGGGCTGTGGCGATCGTTGCAAACGGCCGGGGCCTTTTTCCGCTATCCGGCGGCCCGGCATGGATTTTTGGGATTGAGCGCGGTGCTGGCCCTGGCCCTGGGCGCCTATCAGAGCGGGCACTATCCCGCCCGCCTGCCGCCCCCGGCGACCGCTTTCACGCCGCGACTGGCCGAGGAAATGGCCTTCATGGCCAACATCCGTGAAATCCGCCGTCGCGGGCTATCCGCCGTTCAGATGGCCGCTGCTCGGATTCCCGCCTACGAAGCGCCCCTGGTCCGCCTCCAGGGGCGCAATGTCTACCTGTTTCTGATCGAATCCTACGGCCAGACCCTGTTCAAGAAACCGGCGCACTGGCAGGCCTTTGCCCCATCCATTCGACGGTTCGCCACCACCCTGGCCCAGGAGGGCTACACGATTTATTCCCGCTACCTGCGATCGCCGACCTTCGGCGGGGCCTCCTGGCTGGCGTTCGGTACGCTGGAAAGCGGGGTCTGGCTGTCCGACCAGCTGCGCTATGCTTATCTGGTGGCCAGTCGGGTGCCGCCCATGGCGTCTTATTTCAAGCAGGCCGGCTACCGCACCCTCTCGATCATGCCGGGTACCACCATGCCCTGGCCCGAAGGGCGCTATTTTGGCTATCAGCAGGAATATCATGCCCGCGATCTCGATTATCGCGGACCGGCCTTCGGCTTCGCGCCCATGCCCGACCAGTTTGTCCTGGATCGGATCTACCGCCGCGAGATCGCGGGCCAC
>JASFTA010000207.1:0-4648 GCA_050114115.1 Desulfobacterales bacterium
GTCGGGGTCGCAGCTCTGGGTCTCATCCATCCACTGAAAGATCTCCACGATCTCGGCGGCCTCGACCGACAGAGCCATGGCCAGATTCTTGGGGGCATGGTAGCGTTCCCAGTTCCGCTCGGTCACGAAGGCTTCGATTTTGGCAATTAGATCCTGCATCCCGATCCACGCGTCATCTGTTTATGTGATCGTTTTACAACCAAAATTAAGTTAAGCTCTGCCAACATAGGGTTTTGATATAAACGCTTCACATTTGGCGGGGAATCCGAAGAGGTTCAATCGATCCAGATATTTTGAGGATTGCATCCCCGGAGCTGAAGCGACCCCGCCTCCTGACACCTGAACACGGAAACCTGAAACCGCCCTTAACCCAAACACGGAACCTATAACCTGTAACCCTTGAACCCTCGGCCCTGGTCGTCTTCGTGGCTTCAGACATGTGGTATGGCCGTATGGTTGGAAATCTCCGAATTGGTGGTGCACAGGTCGTCCATCCCCAGTTGATGGACATCGGCTTTGCCGGTCAGGCGGGCGAAATCCTTGAGCTCATCCGAGGAAACCCGCAGGAAATTGGCCAGGCCCCGGGCGGCGCCGGCCACGTCCAGCCGCGACCTCAGGACCGGATCCTGGGTAGCGATGCCGGTGGGGCACTTGCCGGTGTTGCAGACACGGAACTGCCGGCAGCCGATGGCCACCAGCGCCGCCGTGCCAATGGCCACGGCATCGGCGCCCATGGCGAGCCCCTTGGCAAAGTCCGCCGATATGCGGAAGCCGCCGGTAATCACCAGGGAGATATCCCCCCCGCCGTGGGCGTCGAGAAAGGTGCGCGCCCGATAGAGGGCAAAAGGGGTCGGCACCGAAGCGGCGGCCTTGACGAATTTGGGCGAGGCGCCGGTGGCGCCGGCCCGGCCGTCGATGGTGATAAAATCCGGGGCCGCGTAGACGGCCACCTCCAGATCATCCTCGATATGCCCGGCTGCGAACTTGATGCCAATCGGTTTGCCGCCCGAGGCCGCTCGCAGCCAGTCCACCTTGGCCTTGAGGTCTTGACGGCTGCGAATATCGTCGAAATGCGACGGGCTCTTGATATCGGCGCCCTCCGCGAAACCGCGAATCGCGGCGATTTCCGGGGTGACTTTCTCCGCCGGCAGATGCCCGCCCATACCGGGTTTGGCCGACTGGCCAATCTTGATTTCGACGGCATCGACCGCCTGCAGGTTTTCTTCGGTGACGCTGTAGCGGTTGGGGACGTACTCGAAGATGTATTTGTGGGCCCGGGCCATGGATTCCGGCAGAATCCCGCCCTCCCCCGAGCACATGGCCGTTTGTACGGCCGCACTGCCCTCGGCCAGGGCCAGTTTGGCCTCCTTGGAAAGGGCCCCGAAGGACATGTGGGTAATGAAGATCGGGGTCTCGATCACCAGGGGCTGTGCGGCCCGGGGGCCGATGACCGTCCGTGTATTGACAGCCTCGTCCGGATTCAGGGGAATGCGCGCCAACTGGGCGCCCTTGATGAGAATGTCATCCCAGGAAAAACTCGGCTGGCGCGTGCGCATGGGCTCGATGATCGAGGTGCCGCTCTGCGCCATGGCGCGGATGTCGGCCATGGTGGTCTCGAATTCATCGAAGGTCTTATCAGGGATTCCCGCGGCTTCCGCCGGGGCGGCCGCGCCCGGCGCCACCGCCTGGGGCGCTCCGGAAGACAGCGGCTGCCACAGCGATTTGCCGGACTCGCAGACCATGCAGGCCCAGTCGTCTTCCAACTGATCCCATTGGCGGTTTTCCTTGTCCTCGTCAAAAAGGGTGTCGCAGATCGTGCACTTGTAGACCGTCATCGCCCGCTCCTGTATGCTGTCATTTCAATTTGACGCCGGGCATCGAAATTCGTCGTCATGAGAAGGTCAGCAGGGCGCCGGGTGGCAAGGCATCATCAGAACGCCCGCCACCCGGGATTTCGGAACCGTCAAGTCAAAACGCCGGACTTAAAAATCCATGTTGGCCGGCTCGTAGAATTCCTTGGGATTCTTGCAGGACGGGCATTTGGGCGGCGGTTCGGTGCCTTCGACGATATAGCCGCAGATGCCGCATTTCCATTTGATGGGCTGTTCGCGTTTGTAAACCGTGCCGGCCTCCACCATGGCAACCAGCGCCTTATAGCGCTCACGGTGATGGGCCTCGATCTTGGCCACCTGCTCGAAGGCGATCTTGGCCGCCGTCTGGCCCTCTTCTTCGGCTTCCTTGGCCATCTCCGGATACATGTTCTCCACCTCGTAGTCTTCTCCGCCCATGGCCTCTTTGAGATTGGCCAGGGTGTCACCGATGCCGTTCAGGAGTGTGAGGTGATCCTTGGCGTGCTGCATTTCGTTGAAGGCCGTCTCCTCGAAAATCTTGGCAATGTAGTGATAGCCTTCGGCTCGGGCGACCTCGGCAAAAAAGGTGTACTTGTTGCGCGCCTGGGATTCGCCGGCAAAAGCCGCTTTCAGATTTTCGGTGGTCTTACTCATGTTTTCCTCCTTGTGGGTTGTCTGTGGGTTTCGGTTTAAGCAAAATCAGCCCGACACGGGCCCGCACGCTGCGAGCGGACGCCGGGCGATTAAAGTTCCTGGGCGCAGGCGGCGCAGAGGCCTTTGAGGACGACGCGTTTGCTGAGCACACGGAAAGTCCGGGCGATTTCCGCGGGCACTTCGAGGCGCGCATAGCTTGCATGCTGAAAATCGATGATCTGCCCGCAGGCCATGCAGTGCATGTGATGGTGGTCGTCGACATTGGGATCGAAGCGTTTGGGACCGCCGAAGACTTCCACCACATCGACGACCCCCAGACCGGCGAACGTCAAAAGCGTGCGGTTGACCGTATCGAACGAAATACTGGGGAATTCCCGCTGGACGGCCTGGTACATCATATCCGCCGTGGGATGCTGGTCCGACCGAATCAGCGCGCGATAGATGGCAACGCGTTGCGGGGTCACTTTAAGATTGTTTTGACGGCAGGTTGCGATGAAGCGCTGCACGCGATGCTCATCAATATTTTCTTGCATGTTGCTCTTAAATAAGATTGATTCTTATCTGTCAAGCATTTTCGTTCGTTTTCGATCGATCACAGCAGGGGCGCGAACAAGCGGGCCATGTCTTCCACGAGCAAGAGCGCCGCATGCTTGTGGGTTTCACGCAGGCGACAGCCCTGCATCAGTCCCTGCATCCAATCGTGGATCTGCTGAATTATATCCTGGTCGTAGATGCAAAGCCCTACTTCGTAGTTGAGCAGGAGGCTGCGCATGTCCATGTTGGCCGAACCGGCTACCGCCACCGTGTCGTCGATGAGCACGGCCTTGGCATGCAGCATCCGGGGGCGGTAGAGCAGGATCCTGGCGCCGGCCTGCTGGAGCTGGGACAGATAGCCCTCGCGGGCCAGATCGGCCAGGCGATGATTCGATCGACGCGGGACGATCAGACGCAGGTCGATGCCGCGGCGGGCGGCCATGCACAGCGACTCCTGTAAAAGGTCGTCGGGGACGAAATAGGGGGTTACGATCCAGACCCGCTGATGGGCCCGGAACAGGCTGATCATGAAGGCTTCGCGCAGGGCGTCGTTTTCGACATCCGGCCCGCTGGCCATGAACTGCAGGGCCGTGGTCGCCGTACCGTCGGTGCGGCCACCATAAGGCTTTTCAGAACCGAGGTCCTCCCGGGCGGCAAACTGCCAGTCCGAGCGAAAAATCTCGAAGGCCTGGCCCGCAGCCGGTCCGGTCAGTCGAACGGAGATGTCCTGCCAGCGGTCGGGCCGGGCCTCGGGGCCCATATACTCGACGGCCATATTCATGCCGCCCACGATGGCCGCTCGCCCGTCGACGATTACCATCTTGCGATGATTGCGCAGATTGGCGCGTCCCCGCAGCGGGAGACGCAGCATGGGCATGAAATAGGCCGCCCGACCGCCGGCCTGAAGCAGCGGCGCCAGGAAGCGACGGTCCACCTTGACCGATCCGAGGGCGTCCAGCAGAAGACAAACCCGCACGCCCTGGTGGGCCTTGCGCGCCAGGGCCTTGACAATCGCATGCCCGGTTTCGTCGCGGCCCAGAACGTAGGTGGCCAACTGAACGGCATGTTCGGCCTTGTCGATCAGTCGCAGGGTTTCATCATAGGCGTCTTCACCGGTCAGCAGCAGGCGGGCGCGGTTGCGGCGGGTCGGGGGAAAGCCGCCGCGGTAGACCAGGGAAGCCAGTTGATGCTCGAGACCGGTATCCGCACTGAGTACGGGGGCCGTGGGCGAGAGCATTTGCTTGGAGGCGGCCTGGCGCGTCATTTTGCGCCCCCCGAAGAAGATGTACAGGGGCACGCCGATATAAGGAATGAACACCACGGCCATGAGCCAGGCCAGCGTGCTGGTGGGTGAGCGGCGCTGCCGCAGGATATGCGCCAGAAGCACCAGCGCCAGTACGAACCCCAAGGTGGGTAGCAGCTGAATATAGATGAATTCGATGATCACCATATCGCGTTGACCTCGGGAAGGTATCCTAACATACGCATTTTTCAGGTGCGATGGCAACCAGCACGTCGTCAAAGGCGCTTGCCCTTAAACCTGCTTGACTGGTAAAGGCCTTGACGGGTAAACGGGCAGGCTTGTGCTGGTCCGCTTTTTAAAATTCATC
>JASFTA010000208.1:0-4636 GCA_050114115.1 Desulfobacterales bacterium
TACTACCCCTGTTGCTGATGTTTGGCGTGCTGGTGGCAATGCTGGCCGGCTTACAGCGCAAACTGGAAGCCATCCGTTCCCAAACGACCGATATCTACCCCCCCAAAATGTTTCTGCGCAGTCCGGGGGAATCGACGCTCAATCGGATCGATCGGGCGACCAGCGAATTACTGACGTTTGGGATCGCAGTGGCGGTCGTGCCCCTGATTCTTCTGCTTACTTATCTGGCTTACGTGTATATTGCCCGCCGGCCCCAGGGCGGGCTGGAGATTGCCTACCTGATCTGTCTGTCGGTTGGTTTTCTACTCTACGGCGGAAACAAGCTGCGGCGCCTGAGCCTCAAGAAGAAACGCCTGCGGAAGATATATGCCGGTCTGCAGTCGGTGGCCCTGGAGATCAACCCATTATTGCTCGCGGGGCACCATGTCTATCATGATTTCCCCTCCGGCCGATTCTATATCGACCATATTATTGTCGGCCCCACCGGGGTTTTTACGTTACAATCCCGTATTCCATCCGGTTTTCTTCGCACGCCCGCGCCCCATGATCGAAGGATCCGTGTCGTGGGCAATGAACTGATCACCGATAAGACGACCGATACGCGGACCATCCCGAATACCGTTCTGCATGCCTCGTGGTTGGCGAATTGGCTTCTGACGGATACCGGTGAGGCGGTGCGGGTCCAACCGCTCTTGACCCTGCCGGGCTGGGCCGTCGAGACCATCGATGACCATGCTGTCATTGGCGTGGATCCCGCCCGAATCGGGAGCGTGATCCGCACCACCTGCGTTCATCCGCTTTCGGCGGAAAGCATCCATCGCCTCTGTACCGCCCTTGAAACCAAATATCGGCGCGAACGCGCGGAAAAGCACCGGCCCTAAATAAGCCGCGATGTTCAGCGGCGAGGCGTCCGACATCGACGAGATCGATGTGGGCCTGCCGCGTTAGGTACCTTTGGCTTGTGCTTGCAGCGCGCTTTGGATTCGTTCGCGGGCCTCATCCGAGAGGGAGGCTGAAGGTTCGAAGGTTTCGAGGTGCTGGTTGATATGACGGCTGATGGCGTGAAGCATCAGGAGCTGCTGTTCGAATCGATGGCAATATTTGCACATGCGCAGATGGATCCACAGCAGCAGACGCTTGAAAATCGGCAGTTGGCGGTCCATCGATTCGGAGACCAGTCGCGAAGTCTCTTTGCAATCCGGCATGAACAACATGCGCATCATCGCGTCCCTATGGGTTGCGGCTGAACCAGTTTAGTTCCAGGCAATTTCGCAAACCGGTTCGAGCGCGGTATAGCATTGTCCAGCAGTTGGTCGCGGTGATCTGCATAACCTGACAGATCTCATCCGTTGGCGAACCTTCCATTTCACGCAGGATGAAAATCTGTGCGATTCGCCGGGGCAATGCCGACAAGCATTCGAAGAGCGTATCGAGAAACTCTTTCTGTTCGTAGTGCTGCATGGGTTGTTTTCGTATCTTAGGCCTGAAACGCGGCGATTGGACATCCTATTCACAATTGCGTCACATTGCAAGCATGGGAATCATGCCGGTAAGCGAACCTGTTACCGAATGGTGCGGCGAGCGGTGTGGGGTGACCAAACTCGGTGCGCCATCGAGAGGGCCTGAGGCCAGCCTTTGGGCAACCTTGAATTGGTTTGACAGGTTTTGGCCGCCGCATGACAAATTTTGTCAAAACAGCGTGGCCGATAAAATGCCTCAATTGATGATTTTTGATTTATGCATCGAGATGTAAATATAGTTTACATAAATATGAATATAAAGTTTTCATTATTTCGATTCAAAATTCATAAAATAACTTTATGGTCTCAAGGATGGGCCCTTTTTGAGAAGGTAATGGGCAAAATGAAATGAATTGAGTCGCTTGGCATGTCATTTGCTATCTATTTTTCATAACCAATCCTCAAACGCCTAATTGGGGTTGCATATTGTCCGCGGGGTTACCCCCCTCTCTCAAACGCATTTAGGTTTTGGCTTCCTCAGGCGGAAGCCGACAAAGTTTTCATTCGATGCCATTCATGGGGATAAAAGCAAGAAAGTCACGATCATGAAAAATAAAATGGAAGACTTGGCCAATCTGGCGTATGAGCGTGAATTGAACCGCGAATTGGCCAAATTGCAGCAATATCTCGAACTCTATCGCCATCGCCAGAATAAGTTTTTTCAGGTGTCTGAGATGAAACTCAAATTTATGCAGGAAACTTCGGATGAAATCTTGCGCCTCTACGATCATCTCGAAGCAGACCAGGCCGTATCACGAGCAGTTGCCCTGGGGTTGTTGAGCAAAGAAGAACTCCCCCAAGACATGCGTGAATCAAATCCTTAATACCCCGCTGCTTTCCATGGGGGGCCCACGATAGGAACGCAGGCCTCCCCCTTGTGCTGACCGGTCCTTGCCCTGGCGGAACGTCGGGGTTTACGCCGCAGGGATTGGCGACCGGTTGGTTCCGGTTTCACCCATTCCATTTCAATCCCGATCCGCGACACAAAGATTGATACCCACGCGCGCGTCGACTATAACGGATTGGGGAGGTAAGTTTCCCGATGATAACGTCTACGCCTTTTGAAACATCGCCGAAGGAAGCTGATCGCGTGGTTGTCGGTATTCCGGCCTACGCCCATGTTTGCAAAGATATTCTGGGCCAAAGGGCATCGGCCGTTCCGCATACCTATATCGATGCCCTGATGCACGTGGAGGCGACGCCGCTGATCATTCCGGCGCTCCCAACGGAAGATCTGCTCAGGCACCTATTGGCCATGGTGGACGGGTTGATGCTGATCGGGGGGCCCGATATCGACCCGATCCATTATGACCAGACGGCGCATCCCGGACTTCGCCAGGTCACGCCTGAACGCGATAATATGGAGTTGACCGTGACGCAATGGGCGCTGCATAAACGGCTGCCAATTCTAGCGATTTGCCGCGGTATACAGGTGCTCAACGTCGCCGCCGGCGGCAGCCTCTGGCAGGACATCGCAAGTCAGGTGCCGGGCGCTCAGAAGCATGACCAGTACCCGGACAACCGTGAGGACCACCTGGCGCACACCATTGAAATCGTGCCGGGCAGCCGCATTGCCGCTATTTGTCGCCAAACGCGGTTAGACGTCAACAGTCTGCACCATCAGGCGATCGACCGCGTCGGCCGGGGATTGACCGTCGTGGCCCGATCCGGGGACGGGATTGTCGAAGCCGTGGAGGGGGAAGGTGACCCGTGGATCGTGGGCGTCCAATGGCACCCTGAGTGGCTCATCGCCGATTGCGAAGCAATGCGGTTGCTGTTCGGCGCCTTCCGGGATGCCTGTCGGACAAAGCGGTTTTCGGACGGGAAACGGACGGGGTGATATGCTGCCGGTTGCTCTGTATTTGCTTCGCCGCAAGGGGGTTCGCCGGCCCCCTGGCTTCGCTGTTAGGACAAAATCTCAAATTTCGTTCGGATTTCGGCAACACCGCGAACCGTGGCCGCCACCGAGCAGTATTTTTGCGACGAAAGTTCAATGGCCTGGGCAACCGCCCTGTCGGTTAAATTTTCACCGCGGAGGCGGTAGTTTACTTCGATGCTGCGGTAGGGCCAGGGCGGATCCGGATCGCGTTCGCCGCTGATGATGATTTCCAGGCTGTGCAATGGCTTGCGTTTCTTGGTCATGATTTCGACCACATCAACCGCGGTGCAGGAAGCCAGGGCCACCAGGAGCATTTCCGACGGGCGCACGCCATTTTGTCGATCGTCACCGGAAAGAACGACGCTGTGGCCTCCCGAGTCTGTCCCCACAAACTGCATTCCCTCTACCCATTGGACTTTAGCGGTCGGCATGCTTTTTCTCCGCTAGCTTCTCTGGATCACCCGTTGATCATCACGAGCGGCATCGGGGGTGTTATATCGACCCCCATGGCAAAATCAAAATGCCATCTGGATCGAATCGGTATCACAACTCAAAAACCATATCGGCCGCTACGGCGAAGCATTCCAGGGAATGACCCTCGGCCGAAATGACCGTGTTGCATTGTTTG
Organism: Desulfobacterales bacterium; assembly: GCA_050114115.1. GTDB lineage: Bacteria > Desulfobacterota > Desulfobacteria > Desulfobacterales > UBA5852 > JABZFP01. Next base: position 4,028 of record JASFTA010000208.1, read on the forward strand.
ACGATCTGATCGACGTCATCATCCGTGCGTTCTGCGTTGAGGTGAAAAAGCCCCAATCGTTTGACACCGGCCTGAATCGCCAAATCGATGGTTTCGGTGTAGGACGAATGCCCCCAGAGGACTTTCGATTCGTATTCTTCCGGCGTGTATTCCGCGTCATGAAACAACAAATCGGCACCATAGGCGAACTCGATGTAATCGTCCATGGGCAGGCCGCCGGGATGGATAAATCCAAGTTCGTTGTCTGTCAGGAAGACGAAGCTCTTGCCATCTTCGACGAATTTATAGCCGCTGCCCATGTTGGGATGGCTCAGCGGAATCGGTTCGACCGCCAGGGAGCCGACTTCGAAACGGGCCGGATTGCCGTCTTCGTATACAATTTTGGCACGCAACTCGGACGGTCGAATGGGGAAATTCGGGGGGGTCATGACTTTCGAGACCATGTTCTCGACGAATTTTTTGGGGAAGGGACAGCGATGCACGCGGATGGTGACATCATCGAGATACAGTGGTTTGAAAAACGGCCATCCCATCAGGTGATCCCAGTGACCGTGGGTGATGAGAAAATGGTAGGTATAACGCTGGTCAATCATGAACTGATTGCCAAGG
>JASFTA010000209.1:0-4631 GCA_050114115.1 Desulfobacterales bacterium
CGGGCAGCGGTCAGTATACCTGGCTCAAGGCACCGCGCTACGAGGATCTGTCCTGTGAAGTCGGTCCTCTGGCCCGCGTCCTGGTGGCCTATGGCAAGGGCCACCAGGATATCAAACCGCTGGTGGATGGCACCCTTCAAAAACTCGATATTCCGGTTCAGGCCCTGTTCTCCACCCTGGGCCGCACCGCCGCGCGCGGACTGGAAACCATCGCCGTGGGCGAGCGGATCGAAACCTGGATGGGCGAGCTTCTGGCCAACATCAAGGGTGGCGACACCACGACCTACGCATCATGGGAAATGCCGGATTCCGGCGAGGGCTTCGGCCTGAACGACGTGCCCCGCGGCTCGCTGGGTCACTGGATCCGGATCGAGGACGGCAAGATCGGCAATTACCAGTACGTGGTCCCCTCCACCTGGAACCTTGGCCCCCGCGACACCAAAGGCGTTCTCGGGCCGGTGGAGGAAGCGCTGATCGGTACACCCATCGCCGATCCCAAGCAGCCCCTGGAGATCCTGCGGACCGTTCATTCCTTCGATCCCTGTATCGCCTGCGCGGTCCATGTGATCGACCCGGATTCGAACGAGGTCTACAAGATCAAAGCGCTTTAAATTCTAACCGTCAAAACAGCCGTCCCGTATCCTGCGGGGCGGCTTTTTTTATCGGTTGCCCGGGCCCAATCGGGGCGCCCGGATTGCCTCCGTCCGCGGCATGCGGTCGGCTTGCAAGACGCGCCGATCCGTACTATAAGGGCGGACTCCATCAATGACAGGACACTTATCCATGGCGGAAACATCTGCGGATCAACCCCAGATCACGGTTCTGGGCATCGGCAACATCCTGTTGACCGACGAGGGCTTCGGCGTCCGGGTGATCGAGAAGCTATTTGATGACTACCTTTTTCCGGACAACGTCGCCATCGTGGAGGGGGGCGTGCTGGGAATTCACCTCCTGGGAACGCTTTCCAGGGCGGATCACCTGATCGTGGTCGACGCCGTCAAGAACAAGCAGCCCCCAGGGACCCTCTACCGGTTGGAGAAAGAAGAACTACCTGAACGGATACTAATGAAAAACTCATTGCACCAGACCGATTTTCTGGAAACCCTGACACTTTGTCAGATGATCGACCAGGCACCGGAAACCATCGTGGTGCTGGGGGCGGAGCCGGAAGACATCGTGACCCACGGTGTGGAACTCACGCCCGTTGTTGCGGCCCGGGTCGACGAAATGGTGAATCGGGTGCTTCAGGAACTCGATTGCCTCGGTGTGTCATACCATCAAAGGAGTTCGTGAATGTGTCTGGCAATTCCTTCAAAAATTATTGAAATAAATGATCATATGGGTGTCATCGACGTGGCCGGCGTGCGTCGTGAAACCAGCCTGCTGCTTCTGGAAAACCCTCAGGTCGGCGACTGGGTGATCGTCCATGCCGGTTTTGCCATCCAGAAGATCGACGAGGCCGCGGCCCAGGAATCCCTGCGATATCTCCGGGAGGCCGCCCAGTTGCTGGTGGAAGACGATGATCCCGATGCGGCCGCAACCGGATAAGCGGAACCGCCCATGCTTTCCGGATCGTCACACCCATGACTGACGTGGTGACCGCCCGTCGTGTGCAGGTCAGGGGAATCGTCCAGGGTGTCGGATTCCGCCCCTTCATTTTCAAGCTGGCCGAAGAGGGGCGGCTGGTCGGCCATGTGGCCAATACGTCTTCCGGGGTCCAGATCCATGTGGAAGGGGCCCCGGAGCGCATCGAAGCTTTCATCCAGGCCATCAGGACCCAGGCCCCGCCGTTGGCCCAAATCACCGCGGTTGATTCCCGCCCGGTCTCTCCCGGTAATTACACCGACTTTACAATTAGCTCCAGCCGGCGTGAAGCCGGCCGCTCGGCCCTGATCAGCCCGGATGTGTCCATCTGCGCGGACTGCCTGGGTGAACTGCGCGATCCGCAGGACCGCCGCCACGCCTATCCTTTCATCAACTGCACCAATTGCGGTCCGCGTTACACCATCATCGAAGATGTCCCCTATGACCGCCCCAAGACATCCATGCGGCCTTTTCAGATGTGTTCCCCGTGTCAGGCCGAGTACGATAATCCCCGCGACCGCCGTTTTCACGCCCAGCCCAATGCCTGCGAGGATTGCGGCCCGCAGGTCCAGTTGGAGGATGGGGGCGGCGACCCTTTGCGGGGTAACGCGGCGATCCGCGAAACCACGCGCCGTTTGTCCCAAGGACAAATCATTGCGATTAAAGGTCTGGGGGGCTATCACCTGGCCGTGGATGCCACCAGCAATGCCGCTGTTGAGCGGCTGCGGCGGCGCAAGCAACGGGAAGAAAAACCCCTGGCCCTGATGGCGCCGGATTTGGAAACCATCCGCACTTTCGCCCATATCGATCCGGATGAACGCGAGGTGCTGACCTCACCCCAGCGGCCGATCGTCCTGCTGCGCAAACGAGCGAACCACGCCATTGCAGCGGCGGTTTCACCCCGCAACGCCTGGTTCGGCGTCATGCTGCCCTACACGCCCCTGCATTATCTGTTGTTGGCCCACGATTTCACGGCGCTGGTCATGACCAGCGGTAACTTGAGCGAAGAGCCCATCGCCATCGCCGATGCGGATGCCCGCCAGCGTCTGTCCCCGATCGCCGATGCGCTGCTGACCCATGATCGCGAGATCTACCTGCGCTGCGACGATTCGATCGTGCGCAAAACCAACGGGGTCACGCGTTTTCTGCGCCGTTCCCGCGGTTACGTGCCGGTGCCGGTGTTTCTGCGCCGGCGCCAGCCTGCGGTGCTGGCCTGCGGCGCCGAGCTGAAGAACACCGTCTGCCTTCTTAAGGAAGACCGGGCCTTCGTGAGCCAGCATATCGGCGATCTGGAGAACCTGGCCACCTATGGGTATTTTCAAGCCACCATCGACCATCTGCAGCGGATTCTGGACATCGCCCCGCAGGTCATTGCCTGCGACCTGCACCCGGACTATATGAGCACCCGCTATGCCCGGGAGCGCGACGACCTGCCGCTGATTCAGGTGCAACACCACCATGCGCACATCGTCAGCGCCATGGCCGAGAACCATCTCGTAGGCCGGGTCATCGGGTTGGCCTTCGACGGCACGGGTTACGGCAGCGACGGTACCATCTGGGGCGGTGAAGTCCTGATCGCCGAGGCCAGCCGGTTCGAGCGTGCGGCCTATCTCTCGCCGGTGCCCATGCCGGGCGGGGCCGCGGCAATCCGCTCACCCTGGCGCATGGCGGTAAGCTATCTGGCCCACGCCTTCGGGGACCGTTTCCATGACCTCGACATTCCTTTCCTGCAGTCCATTGACCGCAGGCAGGCGGAAGTTTTGGCAACCATGGGGCGTAAGAGAATCAACGCGCCGCTGACATCGAGTTTGGGGCGCCTTTTCGACGGCGTGGCCGCCCTCCTGGGCCTGCGTCATCAGGTGGCCTTCGAGGGCCAGGCGGCCATGGAACTGGAAATGACGGCCGGAGATGGGGAGGCCGAAGCCTATGCCTATCATTGGCAGGTGATGGGCGACAGCCGGCGCATTGAAGTGGCCTCCATCATCGAGGGCGTCGTCGCGGATTTGGTCGATGGCACCCCCGCCCCGCAGATCAGCAGCCGGTTTCACGCCACCCTGACGGCGCTCTTCAGCGCACTCTGTTGCGAGATCCGTCAAGCCTCCGGACTGGACCGGGTGGTCATGAGCGGGGGCGCCTTTCAAAATGTCCTCTTGTCGACGGCACTGGCAAATGCGTTGGAACGCCAGGGCTTCAAGGTCTACACCCAGCGCCTGGTACCGCCGAACGACGGCGGCATCAGCCTCGGTCAGGCCGTGGCCGCCGCGGCCATGTGGGCACCTACGGCCTAAAATACAGCTTGTCCCAAAGGACCATTTTGGCTATAGAGGCTGAATCATTAAGGTTTCAGGAAGTTAAGGCGGTTAGTTCATGACAATCAAACATGCGGAAGAATACCGCGATGCCGATATCGCCCGGCCGCTGGCAGCCACTATTCGCAAGCTAAGCCGGCAGCCGATCCAGTTGATGGAAGTTTGCGGCACCCATACCATGTCCATTTTTCGGCACGGCCTTCGGGACGTTTTGCCGCCGACCCTCAAGCTGCTATCCGGGCCCGGGTGCCCGGTGTGTGTCACCGCCCAGCGGGAAATCGATACCTTCATTGCCTACGCCCGGCAGCCTGATACGATCGTGGCCACCTTCGGGGATCTGCTGCGGGTTCCCGGCAGCGATTCCAGCCTGCAGCAGGAAAAAGCCGGCGGTCGGGACATCCGGGTGGTCTACTCGGCTTTCGACGCCGTCAAGCTGGCGGCCCGCCAACCGGGCAAACGGGTCGTCTTCCTGGGCGTCGGTTTCGAGACCACCGCGCCTACGATCGCCGCGTCCATTCTGGCGGCCCGGGACAAGGGTCTCGACAATTTCCACGTGGTTTCGGCGCACAAGACGGTCCCCCGTGCCCTGGAAGCGCTGATGGCCAGCGAAAGGGTCAAGATCAGCGGCTTTCTGCTGCCGGGCCATGTTTCGGTGATCCTGGGACTGGGGGCCTACAGGCCCTTCTTTGATCGTTACCGTGTGCCCTGCGTGGTGGCAGGGTTTGAACCGGCCGACAT
>JASFTA010000210.1:0-4627 GCA_050114115.1 Desulfobacterales bacterium
GCAATAAGCGGCCGGACCGCCTTGTTGCGCTTACCCCCTCACAACCATTACCAACAACCACCCCTCAGCGTTACCCCACCACTGTCATTGCCCATGCGCCGCGAGCGGCGCTGCGCACGATGTGCCCGGTGCCAGGTAAGCCTCGATCGACAGCGGCGATGTCCGCCACGGGTGCGCTGCGGCGCAAACCAACAAATTGGCATCACGTGGCAATCACCGACAATCCTTCTTAATGGGTTGCGGGCCATCAGGCGACCCTGTTGTATCGGAGTCGTATAACCACTTTTTCCCAACCTTGGCCAATCAAATACCCAGATTAACCGGGTTCCGGAAGTGACCCATTGGCGCCAACCCGCGGCGGGCGGGCATCAACGTCGTCGCCCGGTATGGCACACTCCATGCTTTAGGATGAATACGAACAAAAGTTGTTGCGTTCGATCCCCCCCTTCGTAACGATAGCGGAAACCTGCGAACCTCAGTCTTGTATCGATCGGGAGCACAGCCATGGATAACCAAACCGAGTTTCAGTTTGCGGTCACCACATCCGGCATGGATCGTCTGGTGGAAAAATACCGCCAGCAGTTCCGAATCCCCGAGAATCTCAATTACTACTCCGAGCGGGATCTACACCGCGCGGAACGTGAATACCTCCGATTTTGTCTCAGTCGCGGATCCTGCTGAACGCCGCTGCGGCCGGCGAGCACTTCTTTGATCCATGGCTGCGGCACCCGTTCGCGGCATCCCACGGAAACGATGCCCACACCAAACAGACCCTTCAATACCATCTGATTCCGCATTGCACTTGTCCTCGGCAAAGGCCCTGATTCCCCGCGCCAAGGCGCAGGGAAGGCTTGAAGGCGCGCCCCCCATGTACTATAGTGGCTTGCCTGTGAAGTATCGCGGAAACGCCTCAGGGGGGCGCATGCCGTAATGATCAGGTTTTCCCCGGACAAGTTGCAAAGGATTGACGATGCCCTTCAAGCGCTCCCTCGTTACCGCCAGCCTCAGCTGTCTGTTGGCCTTTCTGCCCGCCTTGGAGGCTGGAGCGGAATCCCGTTTCGACGGCCATTTCTGGCGCCAAGCCGACCTGCAAACGCGGCACTTTTTTGTTTACAGTTTCATGAGTGGTGTGGTCCAGGGCCAGGACCGGGTGGCCGCTCGTTTGCTGATCAAAAGTGACGCAGGGGAATTTCGACCGGAATGCCACCAGGCCGTGGCCAAGAATGTCAATGTGCTTGAACGCGAGCTGACCCGCCTGGACCGCGCGCAATTCATTTCCGCCATGGACGCTTTCTACGGCCTCAAGAAAAACCGGGCGCTGGAACTCAAATGGGCCGTGCTGGTGGTGATGCAGCAACTCAAAGGCTCACCCCAGAGCGATCTCGAAAATTTCATCGAAGAATTGCGGCGGCAAGCACCTTGAGCGCATCCCCTCCAACCACCGCCGGTCAAGTGACCCCGTTGCACACAGCGGCCGGCATTCCGTCCAGAGCGGCGGTGGTCGTTCGGCCGAAATTTCACTCGATCCGGCGCTGGGTAACGTAGGCCACAACTTCACTGGTGGAGAGTTTGCGGCTGCCGGGACCGACGCGCACAAAAAACTCTTCTTCTTTTCCCATTTTGAGAAAAACGGGCTGGGAGGAGGGCCGGCACTGGATCACCAATACTTTTTGGTTGGCCACCGCTGCCAGATGATATCGAATGCAGGCCGTATGGGCCAGGCCGACATTTTCCTGCAAGCGGTTATTGACATGCAGCAGATATTTGTCTTCGTTCTCGAAGCCGTCCGCCGCAATGCCAATGATCGCGCCGTCATCGCCAACGCCCACGACCAGGGTCCCTCCGCTGCTGTTCAGGAAGGCCACCACCGTCTTGAGCCAGGCCTTCTCGATGACGCGTTCGGCCCGGTCGGTTTTCAAATTCCATCGCAGGGTGGATTTGAACTCGACACGGTCGTTCTCGCCGCGTTGGATCAATTGCGGCAAGGCCGGTTCGCCGGTAGGCCGATCGTCGGGTTCGGCCGAAAGGGCCTCTCGAAGCCGGTGGGCCAATAAACGGTTTTCAGCCACCAGCGCTTTGTGGCGCTGCTGGACGGTCACCTGGCGGGTAACCCGCGCGGTGATCTCTTCCGGCTCAAACGGTTTGGTGATAAAATCCACCGCGCCCAACGAGAGGCCCTTGACCTTGTCGGCGGTGCTCTGTAGGGCCGTTAGAAAGATGACCGCAATATCGCGAGTGCGTTCATCGGCTTTCAAGCGCCGGCAGGTTTCGTAACCGTCGATGCCCGGCATTTGGATATCGAGCAGGATGAGGGAGGGATGGGTTTTGGCGGCAATACGCAGGGCATCGTTGCCCGAACGGGCTGCCAGCAGGGTATATCCCAAACCCTTGATGGTTTCCGACAAGACCTTCAGGTTCAGGGGGTCGTCATCCACCATCAGAATCGAGATACTGGCAGATGATGCCGCGGCACCGTTTTTTTCTGACATGGCAAACCATCCATTCATCGTCTCACCGCTGGCAACGGCGACCCGGGTGGAATAAACCGTCATTTGGGAGGGACGGCGACCCGGCGGCTTCAGCCGCCGGGTCGCTGCAGTTCAGCCCGCCGCCCCCGATGGCCGCAGACGGATCGACGATACGTGGATCTTATGTAATGAAGTTAGGTCAGGCTGTCAATTTACTTGTCCCCTGGGAACTGATCCGCTTTGGGCGGATCCTGAGATAATTGGCGGGCAGCCTTCGATGCGTCGGGGCTCGCCCAATTGAAGTGGATCACGAAATGACAACCGAAATTGCAGTCGTATTCACGATTCTGGGGATTTCCGTGGTTTTTCTGGTGACAGAATGGATCCCCATGGAAGTGACCGCCCTACTGGTGCTGGGTGCCGTGGCCCTTGCCGGGCTGGTGGCGCCGAACGAGGCCTTGGCCGGCTTCAGCAATCCCGCCGTGGTAACCGTCTGGGCGGTTTTCATTCTCAGCGGCGGTCTCACGCGCACCGGGGTGGCCAACTTGATTGGGAGCCTGGTATTGCGTCTTGCGGGCCGGAGTGAAACCCTTCTCGTGGTCGTCATCATGACCTGTGCCGGCGTCATGTCGGCCATCATGAACAATGTGGCCGTGGCCGCCTTGATGATGCCGGTGGTCATGGATATCGCCCGCAGCACGGGTAAACCGGCCTCACGCCTTCTGCTGCCGCTGGCCTATGGATCTCTCTTGGGCGGACTGACGACCCAGATCGGCACCCCCCCCAACATTCTGGTCAGCGAGGCCCTGCGCGAAAACGGTCTGGAGCCTTTCCGCCTGTTTGATTTCACGCCCGTGGGCCTGACGGTTTTCGCCGCGGGCGTGGCCTTCACGGCCCTGTTCGGTCGATACCTGCTGCCCGCACGCAATCTGCAACATGACCCCCAGGACAAGGATGCGCAACCCCTGAAGGAGCAGTATCGCCTGCAGGAGCGAATGCTTCGCCTGGGGATTCCGCCCCACTCGACCTTGGTGGGAAAAACGATTGCCGCCAGTCGGATCGGTACGATCCTGGGAGCCAACGTGGTGGGCATCCGTCGCCAGGGTCGCATCTTGGCGGCCCCGGAATCTTCGGAAACCTTACGCGCGGAAGACAAGCTTATCGTCGAAAGTGGCATCGGGGGCATCGGTAGGCTTCGGGAAGCGTTGCACAGCCTGGGGCAGTTGCGGATTGAACCCCAAGCATCCCTGCTCGACGATCTTTTGACCACAAGCGCCCCCCTGGCGGAAATAGCCGTGGCCGCCCAGGCGGAATGCGCCGGCCAGAGCCTGAGTCAATTGAACTTCCGCAAACGTTTCGGCGCCAATGTGTTGGCCGTGCGACGGGGCGCCGCAATTCAGCGCACACGCCTGCAGGATCGGCGTCTCAGCGCGGGCGACACCCTTCTGATTCAGGCCCCCCGGAGCCGTCTGAAGGCGCTTTGCGCCCTGAAAGATTTCATCCATCTCGAAGAGATGTCATCCACCGCACTTATCAAACGCTACAACCTCAACCAGCGGATCCTGGTCATGCGCGTGCACGCCGGATCCAACCTGATCGGTCGATCTCTGGCCGACAGCCGTCTGGGCGCGGCCCTGGGGATCGGCGTTCTGGCCCTGGTGCGCGGCGATCAGGCACTGCCTGTTCCCGAACCGGAGACCGCGCTGCAGGTCGAAGACCTACTCCTGGTAACCGGCCGGCCCGAGGACATTGATCTGTTGCATGCCCTGACGGAATTAAACGTGGAGCCCGCCTTGGCCGAAGAACTGGCGGCACTGGAGTCGGAAGACGCCGGACTGATCGAGGCCATGTTGTCACCTCACACGACCCTGGCCGGCAAAACCCTGCGGGAGCTTGATTTTCGTGAAAAATACGGATTGACGGTGCTGGCGATCTGGCGCGAAGGCCGCGTCTACCGCATCGATTACCTCCGCGACATGGCCCTTCGTTTCGGGGATGCGATGCTGCTTTATGGCGCCCGGGCCAATTATGTTCGTCTGGGGCGCGAACCGGATTTTCTGGTCCTGACCGAAGCGGCCCAGGAGCATCCCAACCTGTCCAAAGCCAAGATTTCGATACCCATCATGGCGGCTGTCCTCTTCCCGGTGATGATGGGCTGG
>JASFTA010000211.1:0-4624 GCA_050114115.1 Desulfobacterales bacterium
ACGATTGCGCTTGACCATACGGTGTTAAAATCCTCCTCAATAGGACACAACGCTAGGCAGGCAGGACGTCCCTTTCGGAGGCGAGGGCTTGGGCCATTGTCGTCGTGAATCGCACCAGATCGATTTCCAGGATCGCCGGAGGACGGCCCTGGAGGAATTCAGCGGTGGGCGGGTCCAGACACAGGGCCGGATGGTGCCGGCCGGCAAAGCGGACGAAATGCCGGAGAGAGGCCGTCACGCTGGTGGCCTTCGTGCCCGGAAAATCGCTGAAGATGATGCGGTTGGCATCGCACAGGTAAGGGCGCTTCTGTCCGAGACAGAAAATCAGGATAAACACCTTGTCGGCATCGTCCGCCTGGTGGACGCCCAACAGGCCCAGCGCCTCGAATCGAATGGGCGGGGTGTCGATGCGGTTGACGTCCAGGCCCCCGGGGACACCGGAGATGCGGTTGGCCTGGATGGGGGCATAGGCCACATCGGCCGGCCGCAACGGCGGAGCGATGATGCGTAAGGGCAGATTGGCGTCATCGACAGGAGCTGCGCCGATCACTTGGGAGGGTTTCCGGATGCTGGCCGGTTTCGTGGGAACCAGCCGGCTGACGACGCCGATTTTTTTCAGGGCCCTGAGGAAAGCCTGACCGGTCTGCGCGTCCACCTGGCGCTTGATGATCTGTCCGTCGCGCTGCAAGAGGTCGACGATGATCTTGGTATCGCGCTTCATCAGGCGCGCCAGCGAGGCGATGACCGTCTGCGGATCATGACCCGTAACGATTTGACCTGTCAAAATGACGTCGTAAAGGGCTGGTGGCATAAAAGACCTCTAATCTGGCGTTGCATTGCACCGATTTTATCCGCTTTTGCCCGGCAGCACAACAAAGGATCCGCGCGGGCTGACTGGTTTACAAAAGCACGCTTTTCTGCTACGGGCCGGAAGCCTCAGCCTGGAGGTCTCGCTGCTGATCGCGGGCGGATGGGTTTGCCGCTCCGAACCGCCGGGCGGGCAGGGGCGGTGGGATCGAGATAGGACATTGCAAATCGACGGGCCTGGTGAGACCCCATGCGCATATTAGCGGTTTCCGACGTGGTTGTTCCTTCGCTTTACCCCCGGATCGATAAGCGCCGTTTCGGCCGCATCGATCTGCTCTTGGGGTGCGGGGACCTCCCGCCGGAATATCTGACCCATCTGGCGCATGTTTTCGATGTGCCCCTGTTTTATGTCAAGGGCAATCATGACATTCGTTATGGGGAAAGCCCCCCACGCGGCTGCCGTGATATTCACGAACGGGTGGTGCGTTTCGAAGGGCTCAAATTCATGGGGCTGGAAGGTTCCATGTGGTACAACGGTGGCCCCCATCAGTACACGGAGAAGCAGATGGCCCGTAAGATCCGGCAATTGCGGCCGACGATCTGGTGGCGACGCGGCGTCGATATCGTGGTCACCCATGCTCCGCCCCAAGGGATTCACGACGGCCAGGACCTGTGTCACCGCGGTTTTACATGCTTTCGACGGCTGATCCAGACCCAACGCCCGGCCTTTTTCATTCACGGGCATATCCACCGGCTTTTTACGAATGAAAGCGCCCGACGGACAATTGCCGGTGAAACCTGCATCATCAACAGTTACGGCTACACCATTCTGGAGACGAACCGTGTCGGATTGGATCAAAAGGCTGATTGAACAACCCTCTGCCGCGCGAGCCACAGCAGGGGTGAAAAATTTCAAGGACGATCAGGAGCGCCAGGCAGCCTATGAAAGCCGGGTGCGCGGTGTGCGCACCGTGGCCCTTGACCGCATCGTCGGCAGTGTCGGTCGCTACCAGGATTTCGACAGCCGTTTCCGCCTCAAAGCCAAATTGCCCTCCGAGAGACTCCAGCGGATCAAGGCCGCCATGCGGGGAGGACAGGTTCTGCCGCCGGTCAAACTCTACCAGATCAAGGATGATTACTATGTCCTCGACGGCAACCATCGGATTGCCGCGGCCAAAGAACTGGAACACGATGAAATCCGGGCCCATATCGTCGAGTTCATCCCCTCCGGCAACAGCCTGCAGGACATTGTCTACCGCCAGCGGGCCGATTTTGCCGACCGCACCCGCTTGCCGCGCGAGATCGAGTTGACCGAGGTGGGACAGTATGCCCATCTGCTCGACCAGATCGACCAGCACCGGCATTATCTAAACACCCAGGGCAAGCGACCGTATGACTTCGAAGCCGCGGCCGCCGACTGGTACAGGACCATCTACCGGCCGTTGCAGACCATTGTGCGCCGTGGCCGCTTGATCGATGCCTTCCCCGAGCGCACGCTGGACGACCTGTGCGTCTATGTCGCCCACCACCAATGGCAGGTAAGCCGGCAGCGCCGCTACGGCATCGGCATCGACAAAATGATTCCCAAAGACATGGAGGCGTTTCGAGATCAAATGGCGGAGTTGAAAGAATGTGATTATCCTGAAATGCAGCGTGGCATCACGGCCTTTATCCTGATGAAAGTCCAGGCGAAGCGTGAATTTAAAATTGTCGAAAAGCTTTTTGAGCTGGACGAGGTCGTTGAGATCCACACGGTGCACGGTGATGTGGATTTGCTGGTTAAAATTGTGCTGACCCGCGATCTGCTAAGCTCAGACGCCGAAATTATTTCCCAATTTGTGCACGAAAACGTTCGGCAGCTCACCGGCGTCAAAAGCACTCAGACATTGATCCCGGGTTTTTCGAAGATGAAAGGCTAGCGGTTTTACTTGCCTTTACCGCCCGGAGGCGCTATCTTCCGGTGGTTATTCAATTGACAACCTGCCGATTTCCCGCATGTGCTTAGGGTTGCCTCGTTATCTGCTTCCGCTTATCGCTCGGCCGGAAGAAACGCGCCGGGCATCACGACCCAACCTCCGTGTGATCGGCCGGGCTAGAAGCCTGCCGGTGATCGAGTTTTTCACCGCACAGTCCGAAAACCGGGCGTCGCTGCGCCCAGCATCAGGGAGATATCAACCGATGTTTAATTACACGATCCGCTGGATCAGCGCTTTGCTGCTCATTTTGGTCGCGGTGGGAGGGGCTGCCGCCCAGGATCAGCCCAAGCCCATGCCGGTGGCCACGGTCAACGACGTGACGATTACCCAACAGAATTTTGATTTTGAACTTCAGCAGACGATTGGCCAAATGGCACAGCGGGGGCAAATGGTCGGGGAAGAAACCCTGCCGATGATTCGCCAGAGTGTGTTGAATCGCATGATCGATGAAGAATTGCTCTATCAGGACAGTCAGGCCAAGGGAATTAAGGTCCCCGACCAGCGCATCGCCGATGAATTGGCTGGCATTAAAACCCGTTTCCCCAGTGAAGCGGAATACCAAACCACTTTAACCGCCCTGAAAATGTCGGAGGATGACCTGAAAACCAAGATCCGGCGCGGTCTTGCCATTCAGCAATTGATCGGCACGCTGACCACCGAAATCCAGGTGACGGATGAGGAGACGAAAGCTTTCTATGATGGCCATCCGGCCATGTTCCAGACACCGGAGCAGGTGCGGGCCCGGCACATCCTGATCAAGGTCGCGCCCGAGGCGGAAGAGGCCCAGAAAAAGGCGGCCATGCAGAAAATCAAGGATCTCCAGAAAAAAGTAAAGCGCGGCGAAGATTTCGCAGCCCTGGCCGAGGCCAACTCAGAGGGGCCCAGCAGCACCAAGGGCGGTGATCTGGGTTATTTCGGCCGGGGTCAGATGGTCAAACCTTTCGAGGAGGCGGCCTTTGCGCTCCAGCCCGGCGAGGTCAGCGATGTCGTTGAGACGCGTTTCGGATATCACCTGATCACAGTCACCGAGCGCCGCGAGGCGGGTACGATTGCCTTCGAAGAAGCCAAGGACCGCGTTGGTCAGAACATCCGCAAGGACAAGGAAGGGCAGGTTGTCCGCAGCCACCTGGAAGGGCTGCGTGCCAAGGCCCAGATTGAACTCCAGCCCGTGAGTCCCCCGGCGGCCGCGCCGGCGGCCAGCGACGGATAATCGCTTCGGGGCATTCGATCCCTGATTTTAAACCCGGCCTGCAAGGGTGGCGGGGTGCCAGTTTGACCGGCCACCTTTTTTTGTGACCCCAAACCAAATCCAGAACCGGCGACAGCCAACAATGGCCGGCCCTCGCTCGAATGCGCGGGCGGCCCGTTGCCGGTTTGTCTTCTTATGTTTTTCCTTCGCGCAATGCGGTGGGTCGCCGCCGATCGTCGACTTGGAAGCTGCTGGTGGTGGCCCCGATTCGCGATCAGGGGCGTCAGCTCATCCCCAGACAAGCGGCCATTGTGCCGAGCGCGGCTTGAAAGCCCACAAGAAACTGAACGGCCAGGATATTCGGGCTTCTTTTACGCTTCATGATGATGTCCGGTATGGCGTTGACGATGGCTTTGTAAATCTGGCTGTCCACAGGATTACCCCGGCCGGTTGGTTGGGCGTCGAAAAAAAAACGCAGCCATATCACGGCCCTGGCCGATTGTCCACTGTCGTTCAGGAAATGAGCCGGGGCCGTCTCATCGGCCGATAAGGTTCTTCATCAGGAGGCCGCCGCCTCGAACAGCGCCGCATAGCGGCTGTAGCCCTGTGACGCGAGTTCGCTGCGGGGAACGAATCGCAGGGCGGCCGAATT
>JASFTA010000212.1:0-4620 GCA_050114115.1 Desulfobacterales bacterium
CTAGCCTCGTCGCCCAAATTCAGACAGATCGTTATTGGTGATGATGGGTATCCAGCGGCAATGGCATGCCCGGACCCCAGCGCATTTGCCCTCCACAAACTCTGGATGAGTGAGCAGCCTGATCGAAATCCGATAAAAAAGCAACGCGATCGAAATCAAGCTATCGCAGTGGCCTATCTCGTGCTGAAGTATCTACCGCAGCATAAATTTGCGCCTTCGGAATTGCGGATGTTCCCCAAAGACGTTGTGGACGCTGCGGCTGACGACCTGTCCAGGAGTGACCTGCCCGCAGGCTTCAGTGAGGATCGATAAGGTCAGTTTCACGCCAAGCCGCCAATCACGACAGAAAGGCAACTACATTCATCACGCCAAGCCGCCAAGCTCGCAAAGGAGAACAAGTTTTTTTCTTGGCCAGCGGCCAATGCAAATCGTTTCATTTTCTGGATTTAATCAAATCAGGAAATGAAATATCTGTTCTTAAGCAGTTCGTAGCGCCTTAGCGGCTTTGCGTGAGGAAACGTTTTTAGGCACGGAAGTCTGGATGGTGAAGTTGGCGGACCGCATCACCAACCTCCAGCCGCCGCCTGGGTACTGGGATGCTGAAAAGATTGAGCGGTATCGGGAAGAGGGTAGGGTGATCCTGAATGAACTGGGGAAGGCTTGCGTTTATCTGGCTGAGCGGTTGGATCTGAAAATTAACAAGTACGGGGGTTAAATTCTCACCGAGAAAATCTGTCAAGAGTGTAGACCTAAACCCTTCGTTTTTCTTTTGTTTTTCCAGTCAAGCACAAAATTCCTTTAGGGCCTGCCGTACGAGCTGTCCGATGGCCATCTGCTGGGGGCACAATCGTTCCACGACCTCATAGTCCAGCGCGGCAATTTCGATGCGCCGCCCTGGAGGCAATCGATCGAAAAACGCCTGCGCGCGATGGCGCTCGCCATAGCTTCGCCAGTACATCAAATGACGCATGATGTCACCCACGGGTGCCCTGCCGTCCAAGGCCGCTTCACAGATTCGGGTGCAACCGCTGCAATAATCCGATCGGGTCTCATGGGCGTAGCGCCTCAGCCGCCGACGGTCGCCGAGGGTTAGTTGGGTCCGGTTCAAGGCCGCCGCCACGTTGGCCATCAGAATACTCATGTTCGGCATTTCGGAGCATATGCTGGCGATGTTCGGATTTTCCCAGACAATCTTCAGCTTAGCCTGAGCATCGGTGAATCCTTTCTGAAGCAACCGATCGACCATTTCTTCCTCGGCCCGGGTGCCTGTTTTCAAGGATCCGCCCCCTTGGGTTTTCATGGCGGTCAATCCGATACCGGCCTCGGCGCAGGCCGCGACCGCCCGCTTCATCTCATCGCGGTGCATCAGCCGGAAGTTGTAAGACATCATGATCGCATCAATCCAACCGAGTTTGGCCGCACCCAGCATGCAAGCCTCCATGTTGCTATGGGTACTGAATCCGAAAAGCCGGATTTTGCCCTCCGCCTTTTTCTTCTCCGCCCAGGCGCGCTTAGCGTCGTTGAGTTCTGCAATGTCGCCCACGCTGTGCACGAAAAAAAGATCCACATAATTTGTGTTGAGCCTCTGTAGCGACTGCTCGAGCTCGTCGCTCATACCGTCAAGGGTCCAGGCGTGGGATTTGGTTACCAGAAAAACCTGCCTGCGATCCTGCGGGAACTTTTTCAGGTACTTGCCGATAAGTTTTTCGCTGTTGCCTCCCATATACGAGTGGGCTGTATCCCAATAGGTCACACCCCATTTAAAGGCCTGTCTAAGCATCAACGACGGCAGGTTGAGGCTGCCCCCGAAACCCAGAATTGGCACTCGTACGCCGGTTCGCCCAAAAGGCCGCGTCGGCATCTCATCGACTTGATCGAGTGGGGCGGCACCTCCTTGAAAAGGGTTTGCGAGGGATGCCGCAGTGGCAACACCGGCTGTTTTTAGGAAAGAGCGACGGGAAAGAATGTGTCGTTTGGTCATCGTTTTATCTCATTGGGGATATTATGGGGAATCGCTATAATTGCCTGATCATACTTTGATCCGCTTGCTGTCCGGATGCATTTTGAAGAAACGACCGATGGCACCCTCGCTGCCGATCAAAATCAATTCATCATCTTGATTCAAGCGATACGCCGGTTCCGGATTGATGCAGGCCGTCTCCTGGTCACAGATGGCCACCACGTTGCAACCGGTCCGCGATCGAATCTGGCTTTCGGCCAAAGACTTATCTGCATATGATGTGGGCGCGACAACCCGAAAAATGTTGAGCCCTTCGGCCAGCATCAATAATTCTTCGGGCTTGAGAAGGTTGAGGATGGCATTGGCGGCCATGCTGGCGTAGGACATCACCAGGTCGGCGCCGGCCGTGTGCAATTTGGATATATTGCTTTCGAGGTTGGCGCGGCAGATAATCTGGACTTCGGGAGCCAGTTTGCGGCAGTAAATCGTCAGATAGATGTTCGTGGGATCGTCGTGCGTGGTGATAATGATCGAGGGCGTCGTCGCGATCCCGGCTTTTCGAAGAACGTTGATGTCAGCGGCACTGCCATGGATGTAGCGGTCATCGACGATCAGCGACCGCTTTTTTTCAATGATGCGATAATCGAGGTGGCGCTCGCGCAGCGCAGCGGCGGCCGCCTGGCCAACCCTTCCCCCGCCCAGGATCAGGACCGGGTCCTGGGCGTTGGTATGCCGGCCCAACTTACGGTCGAAGACATCGAACAGCGCCTCGGAGCCCGCCAGCAAGAGAACCGTCGTCGGATTGATGACGGTTTGGGGGCTGGGCATGATGAATTGGCCCCGCTCCCACAGCCCCACCACGTTGATACCCATCGTTTCGCGCAGCTTGTTTTCCTGAAGGGTCTTACCCACGAGCGGCGTTCGCATGGCGGGCGCCTCAGCGATCAGGAGGGATTCGATCTGTCCAATAACGTTTGTCGCGGTATTTGTTCCAATTACCCTGCGCGCCAGGGACTCGCCGAGCATTTTGTAAAATTGGATCACGTGCGTGCTCCCGGCCAACTCGAGGATATCGACCGAATCGTCGAGATCGGCATTGGCGACGATGGGCACCTCGGGCGAAATTTCACGGATTGTAAAGGCGATGTTGGTATTGATCATGTCGTCGACTTTGGCGACCACCAATGCGGCTTTTCCAATTTCCAGTTGCCTGTACGTCTCCGTATCACCAAAATTGCCGACGACCACCTCGAAGCCTGAATCCCTGAGCTCAAGGGCCTGCTGCACGTCTTCCACCAGGATAACGTATTTATGTTGGTACTGGCGGAACTTTTCGACAAGGTCAATGGTCACCGGATCATAACCGGTGACGATGACGTGGTCATGTGTGTCCGCAGGTAATTCCCGGGGTGCCTGGGCTTTGGCCTGGGCATCCAGCCAGGGTAGATAGAAAAACTCAATGAACGTAAAGGGCAGCATCGTCAGGAGAAATACGACCCCCGACATAAGGACGATAATCGAGAAAATCTTGCCAGGATCGGAATGAAACGTAATGTCTCCGAACCCAAGAGTCGACATCACCGTCAGGGTCCAATAAAAACCTGTTATCCAGCTGAACTGCCTGTCCTCATATATCATCAGGAAGTGAAACAGGATGCTGTAGATCGTAACCATGGCGGCGAGGGCCCCAAAGAACTTGAGAAGGATCGAAATATTGCGTTCCTGTTTTTTGCTGATCAGGTGGATCATTTCGCTGAGGATTAGCTTCATCGCTACGCTCCCCTAAAAGTGTTCTGTAAATAGTGGCGGGATGCACTTGCATTCGATCACATTGTTTGGCATCGATCGCAGCCCACGGGGACTCATCAACTGTATCGATATCGGAATGGGTGTGTCAATCAACTCAGCCCCGAGCTGCTCATTGTTGTGATTGAAGCAGAAACGGGGGCGGTAGATTCAACTTCAAAGTGCACCACCAAGATCAGCAGAAACGGGGTCACCCATTAAAGGGGTTGTCAAAGGAAAATGATTCGGCATTGGCGCCTCAGGCGGATCGCAAGTCTGCCGCCGCCTTGGGAGGCGAAAGCCAGGTAATGCCACCTTAGCCCGGATGATGGAACAGATTGAAAAGAAAATCAGATCTGACCCTCCTTACATCCTGGGATCTTTCAACGTCCTTTCGGCCCCGCCGCAACGGTTCAACCCCTGATATCCCGGGTATGTCCTGGTAACATGGCCCCCACCGCCCATCGGCAGGTGAGCTTTCCCCGCTTCATTGTTAAACAAGGTTTTGTCGGCGAAATATGGCGAAATTTCATATCGATGCCTATTATGGTTCGAAAAGATCAAAATAATCTGGTATTTAACCTAAAAAACGGCTTGTTCGGTATCAACTGATTATTTGTGGATCACATGGCGCGTACGATTCCCGGAGAGAGACACACTATTTTTTTCGCTGGCGCTGCAGCGCTGATGATGATTGCGCACATGCAGGGGGGAAAGACGGTACGAGACGCCTTATTCCTGTCTTATTTTAACGTCACTGATCTTCCCAAAATGATGATGGCAACGGGTTTGTTTTCGGCGCTGGCCGTCGTTATTTTTTCCCGGATGCTATCCAGGTACGGGCCCGCCCGGATTACCCCGCCGCTGTTTATTCT
>JASFTA010000213.1:0-4607 GCA_050114115.1 Desulfobacterales bacterium
CCAAAAGCCACGCCCCGTACCGAAACGCAGGAACAAGGCGAAGCAATGCAGCTGGCCGCGCTGACGGCCGAGGAAATCGCCATCCGCAACGGCCGGCTCACCTTCGAAGATCAGGCCGCCGGCCAGAAGCAGACGCTTGCCGACCTGAACCTGATTTTGCGTGATGTGTCCCTTGACCGGCCCCTCGAGATCCAGTTCGGGACCCGCCTCAACGGACAGCCGCTAAACCTGGAGGGCACCCTCGGTCCCCTGGGCAACCCCCCGGCCAGCCAGCCCCTGGCCTTTGACCTGGCCCTCGCAGCCCTGGAGGAACTCAATGTCCAGCTGACCGGCGACGCCCGGGATCTTCAGACCCAGCCCGCCGTGAACCTGAGCGTAAACGTGGCCGCTTTTTCACCCCGCCAGGTTTTCGAGCGCCTCGGCCGCCCCTTCCCCTTGCAGACCAACGATCCGGAAACCCTGAAGGCGGTGGCCCTGCAAGCGCGACTGAGCGGCGGGATGACCGGAATCAAAGTCGAAGACGGTCAGATGCAACTTGACCAAAGCCGGATCGATTTCAGTGCCGCCGTGGCCGAATTCGACAAACCCCGCATCGATTTCGAGGCTCGCATCGACGATCTCGACATCGACCGCTACCGGCCCGCCGCCGCCGAGCCCGACACGCCGGCGAAAACCGGCGAGCCGTCACCATCGGCCGCGAAGAAGCCCGATTCGCCGAAGGCCATCGACTACGGCCCCTTGCGGCGTCTCGTCGTGGATGCCCGCCTGAAGGTGGACAAGCTCAAGGTCAACCAGGCACGTCTGCAGGACATCACCTTGAACATCAAGGGCCGCAACGGCCGCTTCCAGCTCGAGCCTTTCGATGCCGCGCTTTACGGCGGCAAAGCCCGCATCGAGGGTTTGTTGGATGTCACCCGCAAACAGCCTTCCTCCAGGTTGTCGCTCACCATCAGCGATTTGCTGATCGGGCCGCTGCTCAAGGACGTCATCCAGAAAGACTTTCTGGAAGGACGGTTGGTCACGGCGATCGATCTTCACTTTACGGGCGATCGTCCGGAAACGATCCGCCAAAGCCTGAACGGTAAAGGCCGTCTGACCTTCAACGACGGCGCCATCGTCGGCATCGACCTGGCGGGTATGGTACGCAACCTGCAAACCGCCTTCGGTGCCGGCGAACAACTCACGGAAAAACCCAAAACCGATTTTACCGAACTGGACATACCCTTCATTCTCACCAACGGGGTTTTCCAGACCGCGGCCTCCAACATGAAATCCCCCCTGCTGCGCCTGCTGGCCAACGGCCAGGCCGACCTGGCCAAGGAAACCCTGGATTTTCGGGTCAACCCCAAATTCGTGGCCACCCTCGTGGGCCAGGGTGACAAAGACGCGCGCAGCGGTGTGATGGTGCCGGTGCTGGTGAGCGGAACCTTCGATCAGCCGGAATTCAAACCGGACCTCAAAAGCATCGCCCGCCAGCAGGTGGAGGAAAAAATCATCGAATCCGATCAATTTAAAAAAGTCTTCGAGGAAAACGAAGAACTCAAGCCCTACGAGGAGCAGACCAAAAAACTGATCAAAGGCTTATTCGATTAAGACCAGGAGCTGAACATGCGATCAAAAAATCGAGCTGCCCCCCGCATTTGCGGATGGGGGCTGGCATTGGTACTGCTGATGGGCAGCCTGCCCTGGGGCTGCGCCACCCTTGATTCCGACATCGAGCCTCCGCATATCAGCCTGGTCAAGATCACCCCCCTGAACACGGAAAACCTCGAAAGCGCCTTCCGTCTGGACCTGCGGTTGATCAACCCCAACGACCGCGCCTTCCGGATTCGTGGGGTCGAATGCAAACTCGACGTCAACGGCAGCACCATTGCCGCCGGCGCATCCCAAGCCGCCACCGAGCTGCCGCGACTGGGCACCACGGTCATGCCGGTGACCGTCTACGCTTCGATGAGCGATTTCATGTGGCTCTTTTTGCGAATGATGTCCCGGCAGGCCGACCAGCAGGAAGAATTCCAGTTGACCTACGCACTCCGCGGCAAGATCTTTTTGGACGAGCAACTGCCGGGTCTCGACCGCCTGCCGTTTGAAACCGAAGGCGACCTCCTCAAACTGCGCCGCTCCCCAAGGCCTTCATCCTAATAAGTGATCCACGTCACCCCGCCGCACCGATCTGGTCCCCATGCCACGGCAAGATTTCCCGACGGGCCGGGAGGCTGAAAAAAGGCCGCCCGCGTTTGCAATACCCCATAGAATACAGTAGGATATTCTTTTGTCGGCAACCGGCTGAAATGCGCGGCAGCCGATCAATCGAAAATTGCGGCCCGCCGCGCCGACAGGAGTTTATGCGTCCATGAAGCTTGCCATCATAGGGCTGGAGCAGTCCGGCAAAGCCACCATTTTCCAGGCCCTGACCGGCACCTCCCTGAGCGTTGGCCGTAAGACCGAAAGCCACATCGGCACCATTCGGGTGCCGGATGATCGCGTGGACCAACTGAGCGCGATCTACCAACCCCGCAAAACCATCTTCGCCCAGGTTGAATATTTCCTGCCCGGGACCAAGGCCGCCGGTGAGGATAAAAAAAGCGGTGCCCAGGCTTACTGGACCCAGGTGCGCGACGGCGATGCCCTGATCCATTGCGTGCGCAATTTCGATGCGTTCGGCACCGCCCCCCCGACCCCACGGGACGACTTCCAGGCGCTCGATCAGGAATTGATTCTCACGGATCTCGTGTCGGTCGAAAAACGCCTGGAGCGGCTCAAACTCGACCAACGGCGGGGTAAACAAATCGACCCCGAAGAACTGGCGCTGCTCTCCCGCTGCCAGACCGAACTCGAGAACGAAAGACCCCTGCGGCGCATAACGGAACTGGCCACGGCCCCCAAACTGCGAGGATTTGCCTTCCTCTCCGCCAAGCCTCAACTGGTGCTGTTCAACAACGGCGACGAAGACGCCCGCCTGCCGAATCAGGCCAGCGATCTGCCGGAAACGACCGCGCTGGTCATCCGCGGTAAACTCGAGCAGGAACTGGCCGGCATGCGTCCCGATGAGACGGCCGAATTTTTGTCCGAATTCGGTTTGGAGGCCTCCGCGGCCGATCGCATCATCCAAAAATCCTACGAACTATTGGGGCTTATTTCATTTTTTACCGTCGGTGAGGACGAAGTCCGGGCCTGGACGATCACCCGGGGCACGACGGCCGTGGATGCGGCCGAAGTGATCCACTCCGACATCAAAAAAGGCTTCATCCGTGCCGAGGTACTGACCTACCGGGACCTGATGGCGGCCGGCAGCTATGCCGAAGCACGCAAACAAGGCACCGTAAGGCTGGAAGGTAAACCCTATGCGGTCCGGGATGGTGATATTATCCACTTCCGCTTCAATGTGTGAGTGTTTTATATCTATCTTTGATATTTAAAAAAACATTGGGCGGCCGCAGATATAAGCGGTCGCTGCAGATTTGCCATGATGGTTAAAAACAAGGTCCATGAAAGCTTTATCACCGGCCTGATGAGCAGCCAGGGCATGGGGCGGTATAAAATCATCCGCCGCCTGGGCCAGGGGGGCTCGGGCGTGGTCTATCTGGCCCGCGATTCGTATATCCAGCGCCAGGTGGCCATCAAGATATCACAGGGTATTTCCAGTCAATCCCGCAAGAAACTCTTTCTGGAAGCCCAGTCCGCTGGCCGGCTGAGCCACCCCAATATTCTGGCGATCTACGATACGGGCCTCTACCGGAATTTTTGCTATATCATCATGGAGTTTCTCGAGGGCGAGACCCTCAAGGCCCACTGCCAGAAGGACAACCTGCTGCCCCTCGATCGATGTGCCGAAATCGTCTTCAAGATCTGCAACGCGCTCGATTATGCCCACCAGAAAGGCGTCATCCACCGCGACATCAAACCTTCCAATATCATGCTCGACGGCCAGGGCGAACCCCGCCTCATGGATTTCGGCATTGCCCATATCAGTGAAGAGACCTCCGAGAAGGGCATCTGGGGCACACCCAGCTACATGTCGCCCGAACAGCTCAGGGAAGAAATCATCACCCATCAAAGTGATATCTTTTCACTGGGTTGCGTGCTTTATGAATTGTTGAGCGGAACGCGTGCCTTCCGGGGGGAGAACGATTTTTCCGTCATCTATAAAATCACACGTGAAAATCCGGAAGCGGTGCGGCACCTGCGCCCAGATCTCCCCGTGATCTTCGAAGAGATTCTCAACAAGGCCCTGGCCAAAAACCTGGAGGACCGCTACGCCTCCGGCACCGAATTTGGCTATGACCTGCGGGTTGCCCTGCGCGGCATTAAACTGCCCCAGGGGGACAAGCGGTTTGAAGATATCATCGATCTTTTGCGCCAGGTACCCTTTTTTCAAAATTTCACCCGGGAGCAGATCGAAAGCCTGGGGCTGGCCGGCTGTATCATCAAAATGCCCCTGGACACGGTGATCGTGACCGAGGGTGATATCGACGATACCTTCTACGTCCTTTTGAAAGGCGAGGTGCGCATCCGCAAGGACGGTGAAGTCATCGCCACCGTGCGGGCGGGCGAATGCTTCGGCGAAATGGCCTATATTGCGGGACAGGCCCGCAATGCCACCGCCT
>JASFTA010000214.1:0-4601 GCA_050114115.1 Desulfobacterales bacterium
GGGGATGGAGAACAGATTTCAAATCATATCGAAAGTTTTGACTAAAATGCAATACGCAATGGATAGGAACCGATTATGACTTAAGTTGGACAGTTGGCACGCCTCTTGGTGGCATAACTTGTTGAAATTGTTAGATGCGACTCTGAAAAATCGCCAAAAGGTAGTGCCACAGAATATGCATATTATCATTGCTATCATTGATCTTTGAATATAATAAGGGGGTGTCTTTTCGGAAACGGAGGCCTCCCCATGTTCGCACGCGTCAAAAAGTCCGGCAAGTACCAGTACCTGCAAATCGTCGAGAACCGTAAAGAAAAAAGCCGCGTCAAGCAGCGTGTGATCGCCACCGTCGGGCGCATGGACCAGCTTCACGAAAAAGGCCGCATCGAGACACTGATTCGCTCGCTTTCCAGGTTTTCTGAAAAAGCCCTGCTGATTCTCTCCGGGAAAAGCGATGTCAGCGCTGAGGCCATGACCATCGGGCCGGCCCTGGTGTTCGATCGTCTGTGGAAAGAAAGCGGAATTCAGGCCTGCATCAATGAACTGCTCGTCGGGCGAAAGTTTGCGTTCGATGTCGAGCGCGCGATCTTTCTGACCGTTTTGCATCGGCTGATGGTATCCGGATCGGATCGCTTTTGTGAAAAATGGCAGCGGGACCATTTGATCCCCGGCACGCAAGGCTTGGCCCTGCACCACCTTTATCGCGCCATGACGTTTCTGGGCGAAGTTTTGCCTGACGCGCCCACCACAGGCAGCTTCGGCCTGCGCCGTAATAAAGATTTGATCGAAGAGAAGCTCTTTGACAAAAACCGCGACCTTTTCTCGAACCTCGATCTGGTCTTTTTCGATACCACATCGATTTACTTCCAAGGCCAGGGCGGCGTTCACTTCGGTCACCGGGGATTTAGCAAGGATCACAGGCCGGATCTTTTCCAGATGATTGTCGGTGCCGTGCTCGATGATCGTGGCCGTCCGATCTGCTGTGAGATGTGGCCGGGCAATACGACGGATGTCACCACCTTGTTGCCCGAGCTGGAGCGATTGCAGAGTCGTTTTAGCGTTGGTCAGTTTTGTATCGTTGCCGATCGTGGCATGATCAGCGCTAATACCCTGGAGAAGCTTGATGGGGATGAAACGCCCTACATCCTCGGCACCCGCATGCGCAAGGTCAAACGCATCAATACCGCGATACTCACCCGTGGTGGGCGATACCGCGAAGTTTACCCGGAAAGCAGCGACCGGCGAAAGCCCGCACCGTTGAAGGTGAAGGAAGTCATCCATGAGGGCGTGCGCTATATCGTTTGTCTCAATGAGCGTCAGGCACGCAAAGACGCTACCGACCGGGAGGCGATTCTCGCCTCGCTGAAGCGTAAATTGAAACAAGGCGCCACCTCCCTGGTCGGCAATCGGGGCTACCGAAGGTACCTCAAGGTGGCTAAAGGCAGTACCCGGATAGATCCGGCAAAGGTCAAAGCCGATGCCCGTTTTGATGGTAAGTGGGTGCTGATCACCAATACGAAACTGCCTGCCGACAAGGTTGCACTCAAATACAAGGAGCTCTGGCGCGTGGAGCGCGTGTTCAGGGATATGAAATCGCTTTTGGAAACCCGGCCGGTTTATCATCAAAAGGATGAAAACATTGCCGGTCATGTGTTCTGCAGTTTTCTGGCGCTTGTGCTTCGCAAGGAACTCGACCAGCGACTGGCCCAGAACAAACACCGCTTTGAGTGGGCTGACATCAAGCAGGATCTGAAAGCCCTCAAACAAGTCGAAATCGAGGAAAACGGCACCCGCTTTGCGATCCGTAGCGAGTGCAAGGGCGTTTGTGGGAAGATCTTTCAGTCCGTCCGAGTTGCACTGCCCCCCACCATAAGGGAACTGGGTTAGTCGCCCATGCTCATAAAAGGTAGTGCCAAGGCCAATTCGCAGTGCTGTATTATGCTGAAATAACACAATATCTGAAAAACAACTGTTCAAAATGAGCTAGACTTCATGCGGCTAACTTCAAGAGGGCATTAAGCCCTCCCTGTCGCCGGTGTAAACGTGCGGCAACCGCAGGGCAAAACTTCTTCCTATTCGATTACCGAATCACCTGTTAATACCTGTAATAGGCCAGGTTCTTCTTCTCGATGCGCCGGGCGATCCAGTCGATTTCTTCTTCGGTCTCGGCAATAAACACATATTTTTCGGCGATCAGTTCCTCGAGCTTCCGGTTCTGGGCCATGAGCTCTCGGCGCAGATGGCGCGAGGTTGCATCCGATGCGATCATGTCCTCGTTGGCTTCGATATCGCGTTTCAGGACCTCCTGCTCGCTCCGGGCGCGCCGAATATCCCCCTGCAAACGGTTGAGATCGGACTGCAGCTGATAGACGGATTGACCATCCTCATAGGCGGCCAGGAAACCCGGTGCCAGATCCGGGGGGCAGTTGCTGTTGAAACGTTTGCCGCTGCGGCCCAGTGCAAATCCCTGAGAGGGAATGCAGTATTCGCGAAGCCCCTCGCGATGCCCGGCCATATAGATTTCGAAGTCGGGCCTGACACCGTACGCTGCGCAGGCCTCGCGATGTTTGCTGATATTCCGGCTGGAGATACCCCGGGCGCCATCTTCGAAACCGATCGTACGCCAGTCGGCGGTCAGGCATTCATCTTCGGACAACGTTGCGCAACCCTGGAACAAGAACAGACCGATTACGGCCAGACCCCACACCATCAATCGATGTCGCATCGTAATTCGTCTCCTTTGAGTTGACATGTCTCCGCCCGTATTGAACCCTTTGTTTTCAATAAATGACGCTGATCGGCAACTTTTGGTTTACCTCTGACGATTATCGTCCAATGGCATGAGAGACTTTAGGCCTGACTTGCTAAACCCCATATTGGGACGCCCATTGCCCTGGCGATGCATCAGCATGCTCCGCCATACCAGTGCGACGTGAATCCAAATACAGTTAATTATTACTCCGGCAAAAATAGATACCAATCACGTCATGCCGGTCCCGGATCAGGTCCGGGATGACGTATCCGGCATCCAGTGTTTATCTGGATTCCGGCTTTCGCCGGAATGACAGTCTTTGGCGTATTTAGTTGCCAAAGTAATAATAGGAGGGGGGACTGAAAGGTGGCCATGAGGGTTGCGTAAATCCCTCGGTAGGCGGATTTTTCGCGCCTGCGACTTATTTGCAATGGGCGTTTCGTTTATTTAGCCCGAGTTGCTTATCGAAAAAACGGATCGAGTTGTTGAGGAGCTTTCTCAGGTTTTCGTCCTGCTCCGGGGCCAGGCCCAGCGATTCGGTCACGGTCTTATAGATCATCAGCTGGTCTTTTTTGATCTCGGCCAGAAGCAGCTTGCCTTTGTCGGTCAGACTTACCAAGGTAACTCGCTGATTTTTTGGCATAATATTTTTTTTGACCAGTTTGTGCTTGCGCCACAGCTTGGTAATCGTCATCGATATCGTGCTGCTGCTGACACCGCCGAAAAATTCGGCGATTTCCGAAATGCACATCCCCTTTTTAGTACCGATCAACTCCAGCAGCAGGGTTTCCCTTTCCGAGAGACCACCAATCCGTTTGCCGGCATTTTCGGCCGACATGAGCAAACGGACCCTCAGGCTCATTTCCGCCAAAATCATTTCAATTGATTTTGCCATAAAACCGGTCTCTTTGTGCGATCCCGTCAAATCCTGGCCGCGTCTACGGCCCGGCCTTTACGCCCGCACCCGTCAGAATCATCACCATCACCCATGATCTGGCGTGAGCATCCTGCCAAAACCATAGATAACTAAAATGTTAAAAAATCAGTAAAGATCAGATTTTTTAAAAGATTAATACATAATTAGTTCAGAATCAATAAATTTTTATTTCAAAAGTATTTGACAAAGTGAATGTTTAGATAATATTAATATCCTAAAAATTAACATTACAAAAATTGAAATATTGAGTTGTTGAACAAATGACGCCTGCGCAACCGTAACAGCGTTATATGCCTCAACCCGGACGGGTTCGGCGTTACGGATGCCGCAGGCAATTTGGGAGACACACGACGATGACACCAACACCAACCCATAATGCATTACCGCTTTGCGGGGCTGAATTTACAACCCTGACCGAGGCCCTGGATTATGCCGCCCTGGGCAACACCGGCTTTAATTTCTATGACGGCTCCGGGAAGCTGGCCACGGTCCTGTCCTATGCCCAGCTGCAGCAGGATGCCTGGAGCCTGGCCCAGCGCCTGTGGGGGCTGGCATCCGCGCGTGGCGCCCGCGTGGCCATCGTGGCCGAAACCACACCCGATTTCATGCGTTTCTTTTTCGCCTGTCAGTATGCCGGGCTCGTTCCCGTGCCCCTGCCGGCGGCCATCCATATCGGGGGCCACAAGGTCTTTATCGAAAACCTGGAGCGTCTGCTGGATACGTCCCAGGCGGAAGTCGCCGTCGCCCCGGACACCTATCTGCCCCTGCTGAAAGAGGCCTGCCGCCATCGGAAGATGCGTTTCGTGGGCCGCCCCGGCGATTTCGATCGCCTGCCGGGCAAAGGCGACGCACTCCAGTCGCCGCGTCCTCAGGATCTGGCCTATCTTCAGTATACTTCCGGGAGCACGCGGT
>JASFTA010000215.1:0-4599 GCA_050114115.1 Desulfobacterales bacterium
CGACATCCAATCGCGTATAGCTGAATTCGGCCGCCCCCTCGGGGGGCAGGACTTCCAAATCTTCCTGGCCGAGGGCCGGTATGCTGAACAACAGACCGATCAGTAGCGCAAGTTGAGATCCAATGATTTTATTCATCCTTCCTCCTTCAATTGCAGCGGCGCGGCGCCCCTACAGCGACCATTGGGCAACCAGGATCGATGAACTGCGATTTGCCGATTCGGTTGGGTTGTTCGGTCAGCGACGATGATACGAGGGGCAAGCGCCCATTGCCGATCGATGAATTCCGCACTTATAGTTCAGTCAAAAAGCATAATCAAGTCACACAATTTAACAGATCGGGATTGAAAACCGATCAACTTGTGTTTAAGGTGGCCCCATCGAGGTTTTGCGGCTATTGATCTGCGATGCACCGATCCGATCGCTTCGCTTTAACCACGGGTCTACTTCTAACGCCCCCAAAGTGCCGCGACGCTTGGAAGAAGCCGATCATGCTCGCAACCCGCGTTGCGCCCCCTTACCACACGCATCCAAGCCCGCAAGCCACGAGCGATTGATTATGATCGACGTCCGTCATCGACAATGAAAGGAAAACCCAATGCAGACCTTCCGTCCCCTGGTTCGGATTGTCGTCATGAACGCCCTGTTGGTGATCGCGCTGGGTGCGCTCGCAACGGCGCCGGCGGCCGCGCAAGCCCTCAAGGTCAAAGGTCAGACCCTGTATGTTCCTGTATATTCACACATCTACAGCGGCAACCGCGAACGGCCCACCTATTTGGCTGCCACCGTCAGCATTCGCAACACGGATCCGATCCATGCCATTCAACTGGAAGCCGTGGACTATTTCGATTCCGAGGGTAAACGCGTAAGGCGTTACCTTGAAAACCCCATCACCCTCAAACCCATGGCCTCGACCCGTTATGTCGTCAGTGAGTCGGACAAGGCCGGCGGCTCCGGGGCCAATTTCATCGTTCGCTGGAAATCCGATCAACCGGTCAACCCCCCGATTGCCGAGGGCATCATGATCAGTACGGCCTCCCAGCTAGGCATATCTTTCACCTCCCGCGCGCAGGTCATCAAGGAATAGCCCCCACGTCAAGGAGAACCGGCATGGACCCCTTGTGGATCAGTATCGCCTTCATATTCGGATTTGCGGCACGTCAGATCGGTCTGCCCGTGCTTGTGGGGCTCCTTGTGGCCGGTTTCGTGCTGAAAGCTTTGGGCGCCGAGGGTGGCGCCTTTCTGCAGGAAGTATCCGACCTGGGGGTCACCCTGCTGCTCTTCACGATCGGCCTCAAATTCAAGATCAAAAGCCTGCTGCAGCCTGAAATCTGGGCCGGCACCACCCTGCACATGCTGATCACCGTCGTCATCTTCGGCGGCGCCCTGGTCGGACTGGCCGGGACCGGCATCGCGCTGTTTGCCGGGCTCGATCCAGCCTCGGCCCTTCTGGTCGCCTTTGCCTTGAGTTTCTCCAGTACGGTCTTCGCCGTCAAGGTTCTGGAAGACAAGGCCGAACTGACCGCCTTCCACGGACGGGTGGCCATCGGCATCCTGATCATGCAGGACATCCTGGCCGTGGTCTTTCTGACGGCCTCCACCGGCAAGCTCCCCTCCCTCTGGGCCCTGGCCATCATCCCGCTTTTCTTCGTGCTGCGACCGGTCATGATGCGGTTGATGGAGCACAGCGGCCATGGGGAACTGATGATCCTCTTCGGTCTTTTTCTCGCGCTGGTCATCGGTGCCGGCGGCTGCGAGCTGGTGGGCCTCAAAAGGGATCTTGGCGCCCTGATCATCGGTATCATGGTTTCGAATCACCCCAAGGCCGGGGAACTCGCCACGCACCTGATGGGTTTCAAGGATTTGTTTCTGGTGGGTTTCTTTCTGAGTATCGGTCTATCCGCCCAGCCGACCTGGGCGGCTTTCGGGGTGGCGGCCCTCCTGGCCGCGGTCATGCCCTTAAAAGTTATCCTGTTCTTCGTGCTGCTCACGCGCTTCAAACTGCGGGCCCGCACCGCCACGCTGGCGTCCTTCAGCCTGGCCAACTACAGTGAATTCGGCCTCATCGTTGCCGCCCTCGCCGCCGGCAACGGCTGGATCGACAGCAGCTGGCTGGTGACCATCGCGATCGCCTTGTCGCTGACCTTCATTCTGGCGGCCCCCCTGAATACCCATGCGCAGCAGATCTACAACCACCACGCCGATCGCCTGAAGCGTTTTGAAACCCGGAAGCGCCACGTCGAGGACACCCCGATCGATCCGGGCGATGCCGAAATCGCCATCTTCGGCATGGGACGCATCGGTACAAGCGCCTATGATACGATGGTGGAACACTATGGCGACGTGGTGATCGGGGTCGATTTCGCCCGCGAGGCCGTCGAAGCCCATTGCGCGGCCGGACGTCATGTCATCCTGGGCGACCCCACCGACCCCGATTTTTGGGCGCGAACCCCAGCCGGCCGGCAGGCGGATCGAACGCCCTTCAAATTGGTCATGCTGGCCATGCCCAAGCACGCCGCCAATCTCGCGGCCACGCGATTCATCCGCCAAATGGATTACAAAAACGTGATCGTCACGACGGCCCATTACGATGACGAGATTCCCGAGCTGGTCGCCGCAGGCGCTGATTGCGCCTTTGATTTCCGTACCGAGGCGGGTATCGGGCTGGCCGAACAAGCCCACGAGTACCTTGAAACCTATCTGCTTCGCCAGCAACGCGAGGCTTAGCAGGCTGTCATCCAACGATTGGGCGGGGCGTGGTGGCGGCACGCCTCAAATTGTGAAAGCGCATGAATCAACCGGCGTGCCAACAGGAGGCCATGAGCTGCTAATCTTCTTCCTTGTCAAACCACTTCCAAAAAGCATCGGAGCCGAAAGGCTCAGGCGGGATTTCCGGCAGGATGTCGTCACCCGGCCGTTCGTCTTCATCCAGATAATCCTGGAATAATTCCACCGGAAAGGAAGAAGTCGTCTTTTCGGGATCGGTGTCCTCGGGCGCGATGGGGGTCAGCTTCCAGGCGACATCCCCGTAGCCTGCATCCCGAAAGGCGTTGGCGATGTGCAGCAAACCGGCTTCATCCACGCGTTTGGCATCGATCACCCTTGAATACTTGATTTGCAGACGATGACGCCCATCGTCCGCATCGGCCTTACCATAAATTCGCCGGTATTCACGATCACTATCCTGACCCAAGTGCTCACGGATAAAGGATTGAATATCGGCGTAGGAAAGGCCCGGGGCCAGCAGTGCCAATATGGAAACCCGTACTTTGTCGTCCATCCGGTGAATAACCCCCCGCTCAAATTGATCCCTTAGGCTGATCAGCTGATATTCTTCAACAATTCCAGGACTGGCATCAATTCGACCCCATATTTAGGTCCTAATGGGGCGCTGGGGTATTGTCAAGACAAACTGACCACTTTCTATCATTTTTATTTACATTTAAATACACACTTATATTAAATTTCTTTATACCTTGCTGAATTTTAGCAACTTCGTAGACACCACCGCCAACACCGTAACGCCAGGTTTATGGTGGTTATCGCACTTGTTGATAAGGGCCATGGCGTGTGACGACCCCATGATGAGCGGGAAAGCAGGTGGTCGCGATGATGAGACCCACCGAATGAAACCGGGGATGGTTTACCGAATGGGGCCATTGCCAATAGAAAGGTCAAGCGGAAGGAGACCTCCCGTACCTCAAGGCACGGTATCGAAGCAGCGCTGCTGCAACACCATTTCGCGGCGTACGGTCCCCAGCGCGCCACCGCATTTCATCCGGCAGTAGGTACATTGCGGCGCCTGTTTGAAAACCGCTTGGAAATAGGGGCCGCTGATGATTTCAGCCAAGGGGCGCGTCTTGAAATTGATCGCCGGCCGGTATTTTTCGATCAGCGGGACGATGAAGCCGAAACGATGGTTATGCGCCGTGATATACATGGTGTGGGCCTGACAGCAGGGATGGACCGTGCCGTCGGCGGCGATGTAGATCGCGCCTTTGGCCAGCGGCTTGCACCGGGCCTGCGCCTTGGTCGCAGTCAGTTCCCGGAAAAGGTCCCGCTTGATCGTGATCTCGAAGGCATCCGGCGGGCGCAGGGCGTCATCGTAGTCGCGGGAGGCAATCGCGTAGAAACGGCGGCAACCGCTTTCCTTGGCCACATCGCAGGCCGCTTCGATCTGGTGCTGATTGTGTTGAAAAACGATAAATTTCCAGTAGGCCTTACCGCCGCCGGCGACAAAGGCCGACATGTTGCGCAAAACCCTGTGATAGTCGGTCCCCACCCGGTGGCGGGCGTGGGTATCGGCCAGCCCGTCGATGCAGAAGCCCAAAGCCCCATGGCCGTAAGTGCGCCCCAGCTCAAACCACCAGGCTTCGTCCTGAAAGCCCCCGTTGGTATCGCCCCCCATGACGATGCCTTGGTTCAGGGTACGCACGTGGCCGACGATTTCGACAAAATCGCGGTTGGTGCATAAATCGCCGAAATTCCCCCCGTAGTTGATCCACTTCAGTTGCCGCAGCATTTCGGGCGGCAGGCGTTTGAATTCGGCGAGGGTTATCTGATGACCACCGTAGGGACGGACCTTCTGCTGACGGCTGCAA
>JASFTA010000216.1:0-4597 GCA_050114115.1 Desulfobacterales bacterium
TGGGCTTGGATCGCCGATTCCAGTGAACCCGCCAGCGATGCGTGGTCGGCGGGCCATAAAGCATCGCCGCGCACATCAGGTATGTGACGGGGCCACTGATCCACTGATCAGGGTTTGGATAACGGAGCGCGTCCATGGGGTCAAGTCCTACCTGCTGCGGTCTTGCCAAATCGACGGGTATGGGATACGAGTGAGTGCGCTAAACCAAGGGCTGCCGCGACGGGCTATTTTCACAACGGATTGTATCAATCCTAACCCGGCGTGAAACGGGCCGGATGCCATGATTGCCAGGTCATCGCCGGCAACCATGCCATAGGGAGAAACCGGTATGAAATCCACCCAATATTGGGCCGATCGCTATGTGGAAATTCGTCGCACGCCTGAGCAAGTCATCAGGATGATTCGCCCCGGGCAACGGGTGTTCATCGGTTCGGCCTGTGGCGAGCCCCAGACCCTGGTCAGGGCACTGTCCGATTATGGGCGCACGCTGACCGGGCTCGAGGTGGTGCGCCTGATGTCGCTCGAGACCACGCCCCTGACGATGATCGCCGATAAAAGCCAGGATCAGAGCCTCAACATCCGTTCCTTGTACCTGGGATCGGGCAAGCCGGAGACCATTGCGCGCAACAAGCGCTTTATCACCCCCATGAACCAATCGGATATTCCACGGTTGTTTAAAAGCCGCAAACTGCCGATCCATGTGGCCCTCGTCCAGGCGGCGCCGCCCGATGATTTCGGTTGGATGAGCCTGGGGGTTTCGGTGGACATCACACTGGCCGCCGCCAAGGTCGCCGATCTGCTCATCGTGCAGGTCAATCCCCGGATGCCCAGGGTTTTGGGACACAGCTTCGTTCATGTCAACGAGGCCGATTTCATCGTCGAGCACGAGGAGGCGCTGATCACCGTTCCGGAACCCCCGGAAAGCGAGCGGGCCAATCAGATCGGTCGTTTGATTGCCCGTCTGATCGACGACGGCTCCACCCTGCAGATCAGCCCGGGGACCACCGGCCAGGCCACGGCACTGGCCCTGGCGGATAAAAACGATCTCGGCATCCACTCGCAGTTCGTGACCGACAAGGTCATGCATTTGTTCTCCCAGGGCGTCATCAACAATCGCTATAAAGGGCTCAACGAAGGCAAACTGGTGGGCAGCAGTGCCATCGGCTCCACTGCCCTCTACGAATTTCTGGACGACAACCCGGGTATCGAATTCTTTCCCTCCGATTATGTCAACAACGCCAGCATCATCGCCCAGCATCACCGCATGGTTTCGCTCAATGTGGCCATGGCCATGGACCTGACCGGGCAGGTGGCCGCCGATGCGCTGCCCTACAACCATTTTTCCGGTATCACGGGCCTGCTCGACTTTATGCGCGGCGCGGCGGCCTCCGAGGACGGCAAGGCCATCCTGATGATGATGGCCACCAATCAGAGCGGGGAAAAAAGCCGGATCGTGCCCCAACTGGAGGACAATTCCGTTGTCGTCCCCCGGGGGGACGTCCATTATGTGGTCACGGAATACGGGGCTGTGAACCTGTTCGGAAAGAGCCTCCAAGAGCGCGCCATGGCCATGATCAGCATCGCCCATCCGGATTTCCGGGACGAACTGTTTCAACAGGCCAAGGAGATGGGGTTGCTGACCGCCGAGCGCACCCTGCACGAATCCTTGCAGGGGGTCTACCCGGTCGAGTTGGAGGAAACCATCGAGATCGACGGCGAGACGGTTACCATCCGGCCGGTCAAGCCGGTGGATGAACGGCGCATTCAGGAGCACTATTACAATCTCGACAAAGAAGACGTGATCTTGCGCTTTTTCCATGAAAAGAACAGCTTCGTGCGCAAGGAGGTCGAGGGGGTTTCCCAGATCGACTACGTAAAGGATCTGACCCTCGTGGCACTGGTGGGCGAGTTTGGATTCGGCAAGGTCGTGGCCGTGGGGGAGTACCTGTTGGATGAAGCCAAGAACATGGCCGAAGTGGCCTTTTCGGTGATCAAACCCTACCAGGGAAAAGGACTGGGCAGCCTGTTCATCACGAAACTGGCGACCCAGGCCCGGGAAAACGGAATCATCGGTCTGATGGCCTACACCTCCCCCCAGAACCAGGGCATGATCAGGTTGTTCAAAACCCTGCCCTACCAGAGCGAATCCTTTTTTGACGGCGAAATGCTGACGCTCAGCTGTCGTTTCGATAAACCCAAGGAATAATTCGGCGGCCACCCGGCGGTAGCCTGCCCCGGTCCCCGGTCCGCCGGCCGTCAATGCCAGGAGTTTGCCCATGCCCCATGTGACGTTTCTGCCCCATGATAAAAAGATCGAGGTTCCCGCCGGCGACAATCTGATTCGAGCGGCCATGGAGGCCGGCGTGCACATCAATGCCTCCTGTGGGGGGGACGGGGTCTGCGCCAAATGCCGCATCCTGCTGGAAACAGGGCAAATTGAGGGCGGTCTTTCCGAGCGTATCAGCGCGGCAGACCAGGAAAAGGGGTACCGGCTGGCCTGCCAGTCCACGGTGATCGAGGACGTCACCGTACGCGTGCCGGTGGAGTCCACTATCGATGCCAGTGTGCTCAAACGGCAGGCCACGCCGCGGAGCACGGCCCGGATTCACCAGCCGGATTTCGAGAGCCTCAAAGAGGAGGGCCTTTTTGCGCCGCCTGTGGAGGAGGTCTACCTGGAACTTCCCGAACCCAGCGCGACGGACAACCAACCGGATGCATCCCGCCTGGTCAATTTCCTGACGCTGAACCATGACGAGCACCGACTGGTGGTGAAGATGCCGGTCATTCGCAAGCTGCCCGAGGCCCTGCGGGCGGACAACTTCAAGGTGACGGCCACCCTGGCACGGCCGGTGCAGCTGGGCCGCAAGACCCACATCATCAACATCCAAGCGGGCGACACCACCGATCGTAACTATGCGATTGCCATGGATATCGGCACGACCACCGTCTACGGCCAGTTAATCGATCTGATTTCCGGCGAGGTTTTGGCGGAAAGCGGCGACTTCAACGGTCAGATCAGTTACGGTGAAGATGTGATTACCCGGATCATGGCCGCCGAAAAGCCGGGCGGACTCGACAAGCTGCATGGGGTGGTCACGGATACGATGAACAAGATCATTGCCAAGATCGTCAAGCGTGCCCGTGTCGACGTTGACGATATCAACGCCATCACCATCGCCGGCAACACCACCATGACCCAGCTGTTTCTCAGGGTCGATCCGCGCTATATCCGTCGTTCGCCCTATGTCCCCGCCAGCAACATCTACCCGCCGCTGGACGCTGTGGGGCTTGGGTTGGATCTGGGCGATCACGCCGCCGCCCTGGTCTATCCGCAGGTGTCCAGCTATGTGGGCGGGGATATCGTCGCCGGGGTCATGGGGTCAGGCATGTCCCGCACCGACAAGCTGACACTCTTCATGGATATCGGCACCAATGCCGAGATCGTGGTCGGCAACAAGGACTGGATGGCCTGCGCCGCCTGTTCGGCCGGCCCCGCCCTGGAGGGTGGCAACATTGAATTCGGCATGCGGGCCGCCAAAGGGGCCATCGAGGATTTTTCCATCGATCCGACGACACTGGAACCGATGATTCTGACCATCGGCAATGTCCGCCCCAAAGGCATCTGCGGCTCAGGACTGATTACCACCGTGGCCGTTATGTTCGAAATGGGCGTGATCAACAACCTGGGCAAATTCGACCGTGATTTGGATACCCCGCGCATTCGTGAACAGGACAATGTGTTCGAATATGTACTCGCCTGGGCCGATGAAACCCAGGTGGCGCGCGATATCGTGCTCACCGAAATCGACATCGAGAACCTGATCCGCGCCAAGGGGGCTATATACAGCGGCTGTTTGACCCTGCTCGAAGAGGTGGGGCTGGGCATGGCGGACATCGAGCAGATCTATCTGGCCGGCGGTTTCGGCAGCTATGTGGATCTCGAAAAGGCCATGACCATCGGCCTGCTGCCGGAAACCGATCCACGGAAAGTGACCTATATCGGCAACGCCTCGCTGCTGGGGGCGCGCATGGCCGCCCTCACCAATCGTCTGCGCCAGGATGTGGTCACGGTGACCCGCATGATGACCAATTTTGAGCTCTCGGAAACGGCGTCCTACATGGATCATTATGTGGCGGCCCTCTTCCTGCCGCACACCGACCTCAACCAGTTTCCCAAACTGAAAGCGCGGTTGGCGTTAGCCAAAGCAAATAGCTGAATCATTTCGACAAACTAAACCCGATTTAGCGGATTCAGGTATTGACAAAAAAGCACGCGAAAGATAGAGCAATATTTCCACGGGCTCAAATCACTCCAGCCTTTGCTAAACCGCCGCAGATGCTTTCGCCATTACCGCCGGTCCCGCCCCAAAGGCAACCGGATTGCGCGAAAGCTTTAATATATTCAGGTAGATGCAGGTTCCCGTTTTGGCGGGCCAGGCAAGCCTGTACGTATTCAGCGCAGAGGCATCGTTTTCAAAACGAGGCGCCGCAATCCGCGCCGCGAGCGAATAGAAAGAACAAATCCAACAATTGAAAGGGGGGCTGCAGACAGTGCATTATTAATGGTGGCAGCGGTTTCCATCCGGAGACCGGACAT
>JASFTA010000217.1:0-4595 GCA_050114115.1 Desulfobacterales bacterium
CAAACCGGCCAGCCAGATCGATAGCAGGGCCAGGACGGACAAGCGCGCCGAACGGCCCCCCCGGGTCACCGTGCGCGCGGTCAGCGTTCCCAGCCCCCCCCAGGCCAGCCAGCCAAACAGGATCAGGGCGATCACGAACTCGTTGCCCTGAAAGGCGGCCAGGCATTCCCGGATGGTGGTCAGTTGGGCAGCCACCGAAGCCACCCCCGTGGCCACCACCAGGCGTTCCACGGCCCGGCTAGGGTTTTTCATCGAAGTACTGTACCGCGTAGGTGTGGATGACGAGCTGCTCCCGCTGCCAGGTGTCCGGCCGCAAGCCGGCTTTACGACACAGGGCGCTGATAAAGCTGTCCGGTTCCGGGATCTGATCCCAGACTTGGGGCAGGAAGGTGGCCCGGGCGCGGCCGTGCTGGAGAATGACCCCATCCCGGTGGGGTTGGAGGCGATCGATCAGCTCGTGGGCATCACGGTAAACGAGCCTGACGGGCGGGCTGAGCACGCTGACGCTGACGCTCACCGTGTCGAATTCTGCCGCGGCCAGGGGGGCAAAGCGCGGATCGTTAAAAGCCGCCCGGAGCGCGTTGCGCGGAACCGTTGTCCTCAGGGGTTCCTCGGCGACCAGATTGCCGATGCAACCCCGCAGCCGGCCCTGCTGCTCGAGGGTCACGAAAACCCCGCGGGTTTGATCGAAAACGGGTTGATCCGGCAGTTCCCGCACCGATTGCTTACCGGGGGAACCGTCTTTCAAGGCCGCCGCAATGGTCTCCCGGGCCAGCCGCACAAGCCGGTCGCCCTGGGAGGGACTCAACACCTGCGGCCGCTTTCCGGCCTCCGCTGCCGTGGCGTCGCCGTAAAACGCCAGGGCCGCATAACCCACGACCCGCTCCTTGCCGCCGGCGGTATCACCGCTGTTGGCATAGTGCAGCAAGACGGGCTCCCAATCCAGGCGCCGCGCCAGGGTCATCAGCACCTGAAGGGGCGCCCGGCCGCAGGCGCAATTTTCCCGCCGGGCCAGCGCCTCGACCTCAAACCCCATGATAAGATCGAGGGTTTGACGGTCGTGCGCCACGGCCTGTTCGTAGGGTAGATAGTGGGACAGGTCGGAGCTCACCACCAGGAGCGTATCCGGCCCAAGATGGGGCGCGAGCACGTCGGCCATGGCGTTCGGATTACTCGGCCCCAGCACGACGGGCACCAGTTCAAAATCCTTGAGATAGTGCTGGAGAAAGGGCAGCACCACTTCGAGGGAATGCTCGCGCGCATCCGATTCACGGTTGAAGTCGAAAAGCGCGTTTTCTTCGCGAAGCCGGCGCGCATCGGCATGCAGCCGGATGCGCCCCAGCGGGGTCTGGTAGGCATCCACGTCGCTGATCATACCGTTTGTAAACCCGACCCGATGATCGGGCGCCAGGACGATGACCTTGGCAAAACCATGCTCGCGGAGCACATGTCCGGCGTGGGCCGCCGTCCAACCGGAATAGATGTACCCGGCATGCGGCATGACGATCGCCTTCAAGGCGCGGTCGTCCGGCAGCTTGATCGGGGTCTGGCGCGCCTGACGATCGAGCGCGCTCAAGAGGTCTTTCAATTCCTCGGGGTCGGCGGGGTAGAAACGCCCGGCGAAAACCGGCTGGCGGACGACGTGGGCCTCGGCCCGGGTCAAAAGCGCCGGGGGCAACAAGACGGTTAAGACCAGAAGGAGATGGATCCAGGCTAAGCGGGATTGCATGCGGGCACTCCCGGGTCGTGCTAAACGGTGTTATGGAACGGATACGATGCCCTCAAGATGAAGGAAAGCCCTGGAAGAGTCAAGTTGAAACAGCGGGATGATGGCCGGCTTAAAGGGATGAGGCCGGGAAACGCTGGACCGGCATGGCCGAGGCCCCAGCCGTCGCCACGCGTCGGGCGGGCCCGGATCGCAAGCCGCACGATCGTCTCGGAAGGCTCAGGACCGCATGCGCCGGTCCCAGTCGAATTCCCGGGAGGTCACCGTATCTTCCATGCGCCGAATCCGTCGCTCCAGATTGTGATAACGGCGTTTGATCCGCTGGGCGGCGCTTTCGCGCGAGGTGGTATAACTGTCGTAGAACTCACGTTCATCGGCGCTCTGAAAGGGCCGTAGCGGCTCGGGCTTCATGATCAGGGCCGCCACCAGGTAAACCCCCAGAATGGGCCAGATACCGGTGGCCACCAGAATGAGCACCATGAAGATGCGAATCCAGGTCACGCTAAAATCAAAATATTCGGCCAGTCCGCGGCAAACCCCGAGGAAGGCCCCTTGGCGGGATCGATACAATCCCCGCCGCAAATGTCTGCCGGTGTTATTCATGCTGATCGTCTTTCTTTGCTTGGCGCTCCATTAGGAGGGTTTCCAGGGATTCGATACGCTTTTCCATCTGGCTCAATCCCTGGTAGATTTCCTGAATGGTGGCCGCCTCTTCAGCCTGGGCCTCGCGACTTTTGACCGACAGGCTGCCGTGGCGCAGTTTCATGGCCACCAGAATGGTGCCGCAGATGGTGGCCAGCAACAGGATGATACTGCCGAAAATCGAAACCAGAATCCATACGGCGGTCATCGTTAAGGCGTTCTCCGATCTTGGTCTTCGGAAGCGGTTTCAGGGCGCGACGCCCTGGCGGCCTTGATGGCGGCCAGTTCGCGTTCGATGTCTTCATCGACGGCCAGCGCGTCGAAAGCCTCGTCTAAATTCGGCTTGCGGCCGAAATTGACCAGATCGGCCTCGGCTTCCATGCGTTCGATACGCTGCTCCAGTTCATCGAATTTGGCCATGCTCTCGTAATTGTCGGCCCGGCGGATTTCCTCGCGGGCCTGACGCGTCCGGGAGGCGTGAATATGCCGCTGCACCAACAGGCGCTGCTTTTCACGGGCTTTGTGCAATTTGTCTTCCAACTGCCGGATATCATCCTGGTACTGATTGATCAAGCCGTCATGATCCATGAGATCGGCATCCAGCTTTTGCGCCATGCCCGCCAGGCGGCGTTTCTCGACCAGGGCCTCGCGCGCCAGGTCGTCGCGCCCCCTTTCCACCGCCAGCCGGGCGCGCTCCTCCCAGAGCCGCTCGCGGGCTTGCACTTCCTCTTGACGGCGGGCGGCCTTTTTCTTTTCAGCCATGGATCCGGCACAGGCCGCCTTGATTTCGACCAGCGTGTCCTCCATCTCCCGGATCATGAGCTTGATCATCTTTTCCGGATCCTCGGCCCGGTCCAGCATGGCATTGATGTTGGCGCTGATGATGTCACGAAAACGTGTAAAAATACCCATGGTTCGACCTCCATAATGTTTTGTGACATCATTGAGCACGAAATATGCCATGTTTGAAAAATAAAATGAATACGAATGTTTTCAATTAATTATAGATTTGACAGGCTATCGGGAAAGTGCTAAATAAACCTTTAATTGGTTATTTTTACCGTTTATTGGTTTTTTTAGCATACATGATGGATCGGGACCTTTTTTCTATTCACGGTTAGACAGTTGAACCGATATTCATCAGCGCCACCGCGCATGGCCTGAATGCCTCGGGGATCGGTACCATGCTCACCGCAACGGAAGCCCTCGGCCAATCGGAAGTCTTCCTGGAATTTCAGGAGCGCCTGTCCAGGGTCGCACCCATCGACCGGCCCGTGCTCCTGCTGGGGGAACGGGGCACGGGCAAGGAGTTGGCCGCCACCCGGATGCACTACCTGTCCAGGCGCTGGCAGGGACCGTTCATGGCCCTCAACTGTGCGGCCTTGACACCGTCACTGATCGAACCGGAACTGTTCGGTTATGAAAAAGGCGCCTTCACCGGGGCCTTGCAGCGTCGCCCGGGGCGGTTTGAAAGCGCCGATGGCGGAACTTTGCTTCTGGATGAAATCGGGGCGATCCCGCCGGAGGTCCAGGCCAAAATCCTGCGGGTGGTGGAATACGGGGTGTTTGAACGGGTCGGCAGTACCCGGCCGGTGGAGGTCGATGTTCGTATCATCGGCGCGACCAATGCAGACCTCTCGGCCATGGCGGCGGCCGGTCGCTTCAAACCCGACCTTCTTGATCGACTCTCCTTCGACGTTCTGTTTCTGCCCCCGTTGCGGGAGCGCCGGGGCGACATCCATCTGTTGGCCGAGCACTTTGCCGGTCGCATGGGCCTCGAAATGGGCCGGGCTGAAAGCCCCCGCTTTTCTTCCCGGGCCCTGCGCGCCCTGGAAGGCCACCCTTGGCCGGGAAACATCCGGGAACTCAAAAACGTGGTTGAACGGGCGGTGTACCGGTCGGAAACCGCCCTGATCACGCAGATCGACTTTGATCCTTTTGTATCGCCTTATGCGCCGCCGACGGTCGACGCCCAACCGGCACCGCCACCCGCTGAAACCCCATCGCCCGAACCGAGGCCCCAGGCCGGCATTCCCGACCGCCCCCTCAAGGAAGCGGTGGCGCAGCTGGAAATCGGCATGCTGCGCCGGGCCCTCGCCGCCGCCAAATACAACCAGCGCCAAGCCGCAGGTCAACTGGGCCTGACCTACGACCAACTGCGTGGCCTCCTGCGCAAACACCGCAGCGCCTTGAAGTAATTTGCCTTCTGCCGAGCGGCGGGCCTCGG
>JASFTA010000218.1:0-4595 GCA_050114115.1 Desulfobacterales bacterium
CAAGGGGCGGCACACGGTTACTTACCACAACCCGGACGGTAGCCGCATCACCAAGAAAATTCAGATCGATCGCGTGCAACTTCTGCCGCAGCCCATGGGCAGTCTGCTCAACCTTCTGATGAACGACAGCGGTAAGATCGTCGATACCGATCTGGCCCGGCAGAAAACCGGCATCGTCGACATTGGTTTTCGGACCACCGACTATACCGTGATCGACCGCCTGCGCTACGTCGAGCGCAGCAGTCGCACCATGGATACCGGCATTTCCAAAGCTTATACCGTTATTGCCAACAAGCTGCGGGAAAACAGCGGGGTCAACGTGGAATTGTACCGCCTTTACCGCGCCGTTCAGAAGGGGACCATCAAAATGCGCGGCCAGGGCTTCAATTTTGCTAAAATCCGCGATCAGATCTATGCCCAGCTGGCCGCGACCGTGGCCGGAGATCTGGACCGCATCTGGGCGGGAGATTGGGATATCGATACCATCCTATTGACAGGTGGCGGCTGTCAGGAACTGATCGCCCACCTTCAACCGCTGATCACCGGTAATCTTCGCACGCCGTCAAACCAAACCGACCCGCGGCTGACGAATGTGATGGGCTATCACAAGTATGGGCGCTATCTATGGGCCAAGACGGAATCCACGACGGCCGAAGCACCTGCCGGCGAGAGCTGAAGCTTGAATATCGCTTGTGATTAAAGGGGTTCGTGTGAATCAGGTCCGCGATTGCAAGGGACCGGCAGGACGGTCAAGGCGCGCGCCAGAACCACATCATCAATGGCAGGATGATGGCAATCACCAGGATAGCGATGCCCGGTAGGGACAGATAGGGTGCATACCAGGGTTTCCGCAGCGCCTTGGCGGATTTCACTTCCGCTAGAAACCAGTTGCCGAGAAGGATGGCCGCCATCAGCACCGCGGCCATCTTTATGAGCTGTAAAACGATACCCATTCCAACGCTGCTTTGACGCCCTCCACATTAGCCGGCATCGGATCGAAAAGTGTCAGGCCGAATTTTCAGGCGCCTTCGTTGCTTCGGGTGGATCGAGAATCCGGCGGATCGACTCGGCCAGGTCCTTGCGGGTCAATGGTTTCATGAGGCAATCCCGAATTCCGAGCGCATTGAAACGTTCGCGTGACACCAGATCGCTGTACCCGGTAAATAGAATGACCGGTATCTCCGGACGAATCCGCATGAATTCCTGGGCCAGCAGATCGCCGGTCATTTTGGGCATGGTTAAATCGGTAATGACCAGATCGAAATCGGCCGGATTGGATTTGAAGAGCGTTAAAGCCTCTTCACTGGAGGTGCAGGACGTCACCTGGTAACCGAGGGAGGAGAGAATTTCCTGGCCGATATCGGTCAGTGCGGGCTCATCGTCGATGAACAGAATGCGTTCGGTTCCCTTCTGGCTCAGCGGCTTATTGACGTTGGCCGCCTTTTCGGGCACGGTGGTTTGGTTCAATTTGGGAAAAAGAACATGGAAGGTGGTGCCCTTGCCGACCTCACTCTCGACCGTTATGGCCCCGCCATGGGAACTGATGATACCATGGACCACCGCCAATCCCAGGCCGGTGCCCTCGCCTTTTTCTTTCGAGGTAAAATAGGGATCGAAAATGCGTTCCATATACTCGGGCGGGATGCCATGACCGGTATCTTCAATCGTCAGCTCGATATAGGGACCTTCTTGGATGCCCCCGCAGCGGGCCGCCTTGTCTTTGTCGACTTCGACATCGATCAGGTTGACCTTCAGGGTACCGCTGCCTTTCCGCATGGCATGATGGGCGTTGGAGCAGAGGTTCATCATAACTTGATGGATTTGGATGGGGTCGGCTTCAACCACCGCGTCATTGTTGAGATTGCTTCCTTTGATTTCAACCGTGGCGGGTAACGAGGCGCGGATCAGTTTGAGCACTTCTTTGACGATCAGGTTGATCTGAACGGCTTGTTTTTCCTGTTCAGTTTGACGACTGAACGAGAGAATTTGATTGATCAAACCTTTGGCGCGCTGGCTGGCCGTTAGAATGTTGTCCAACGCATCGCCGGGATCCTTGCCCTGACTGGCATGGATACTGGCGATTTCTGTGTATCCGAAAATGGACTGGAGAATATTGTTGAAGTCGTGGGCAATGCCGCCAGCCAACGTTCCGATGGCTTCCATTTTCTGAGCCTGTCGCAGCTGAGAGCGGAGTTTGGCCTTTTCCTTTTCCGCTTCAATCCGATCGGAAATATCACGGGCAATGGTCAGTACGGCCGGGTGATTGTCGTACTCGATGGCCCGGCAGCTGGCCTCAACCGGCACGATGGTG
Source organism: Desulfobacterales bacterium (assembly GCA_050114115.1). GTDB lineage: Bacteria > Desulfobacterota > Desulfobacteria > Desulfobacterales > UBA5852 > JABZFP01. Next base: position 2,312 of record JASFTA010000218.1, read on the forward strand.
TCATCCTCGGCTTTGAGTGCCGTTTCGAAGATGATGTGGCGCAGTCGACGGAGTTCGTCCATACGCTCAGGCCAGAAAGGCGCGTGTTCAGGTGAGATGATGTCCATGGTCGTTTTAGTGAGCATATCATGGCGGCTTAACCTGAGTTTTTCGCAAGCCACCCGGTTGCCGTCGATGATCTGACCTTTGAAATCCATTACGAAAATAGCATCGCCGGCACTTTCGAAGAGGGTTTTGTAGCGGTTGGTCGAGGCCATCAGGGCTTTGACCGTACAAACGTCGAATGACAGGCTTCGAAATTCGGAATTGGCGTCCCGGTTGTTGCGGTTTTTACTCATCGCAAATCTTTGTTTCAGTTGCCTAGCGGCGACCGAAGAGCGGTTAAATGCATGTAGGGTCAGGGGCGGCCCCGCGCTGAAGGGCAACGGTGCTCGGACTGATACTCTACACTTTGTATCAACTCCAATCTCTATTGTAAATACGGATTGTTACCGTCGGCAGGGATTATGTTGAACAGAGTCTTCAGAAAGTTAGGTGCAACGAAATACCTTTGACTTATCTTAATCGATCATGTTATGTATAGGATTCTATTGATTCGACGACGCTAACGTTCCCGATTATGGTGCAGATTATGCAAAGGTCAGCGATTGGCAGCATGCCCACTTCGAGCGCGGGCAGAGAAACTGGATCGGGATTGAGGGCGCAACCGATGGTACGCCTGGCAGGACTCGAACCTGCGACCTACGGATTAGAAGTCCGTTGCTCTATCCAGCTGAGCTACAGGCGCATATCGTCGGGCATTGCATGGTGAGCACACGGCCGCTGATCGCCGCGTGACCGTCTAACATTTAATGGGCCGTATTTAAATTCGCAAGGGGCAACGCCATCTGAACCTGTGGTGCGGCGCCCTCAAGGCGGCCGCTGGCCGCCGGAACGCGTGCCATCGCTCGTTAGCATATGTGTATTCGATTGTCCACAGAATTTGCCCTCGCTTTTCAGTGGCTGCGGCAGGCTGCATTTGATGAACACGCGCGCATGCGTTCAACCTCGGAAGTGTATCGATTCGCGCCCTGAATCCTGCATTCTGACCCGCCGGATAGATACGGACGCTTCATCTTCGTTTCGCGACCAAAGCAAGGCCCCATGACGCCGAAAAACAAGAAAAAACCGGATAAAGCCAAGTTCAAGAAACCAGCCGCCCCCAAAAAGCGCCCGGTATCCCGAAAACGAACCGCAGCCAGCAAGGCCAAAGCCGCCCCCCGCCCCAAAGCGGCGCCGGCTGCTGGCAGGCCTGCCCGTAGGCGACCGACATCCGCCAAACGGGCGGCGGCTGCTGGCCCGAAGAAAGCGGCGGCGGCGGCCGAGCGTCCTCGCGCCCCAACGGTGGCCCGCTCTCAATCCAAGCGCGCAAAGGCCTTGGAGCCGGAAGTGCTCGAACCCATCAAAACGAAAAGCCGCAAACCCAAAGCCAAGGCGACGGCGAGCACCGACAAGGCCCTTGTCAAATTCGACCCCTTGCAGCGCTACCTGGCGGAAATCAGCAACTATCGGTTATTGACCAGAGAAGAAGAACGTTCGCTGGGTATCCGGGTGCGTGAGCAGGGCGACAAGGAGGCGGCCTATTCTTTGGTGACATCCAATCTGCGCCTGGTGGTTAAAATTGCGCTCGAATTTCAGCGGGTCTGGATGCAGAATTTACTCGATCTGATTCAAGAGGGTAATATCGGCCTGATGCAGGCCGTCCGGAAATTTGATCCGTACAAGAATGTCAAGTTCTCCTACTATGCGTCTTTCTGGATTAAAGCCTATATCCTCAAATTTATCATGGACAACTGGCGGTTGGTGAAAATTGGTACGACGCAGGGGCAGCGCAAACTGTTTTTTAAACTGAAGAAAGAAAAACAGAAACTGATTGAACAAGGGTTTGACCCCAAACCCAAACTGCTATCCGAACGCTTGGGGGTTTCGGAAAGAGAAATCGTGGATATGGATCAGCGTTTGGACGGTTGGGATGTATCGCTGGACGCCCCGCTCAAGGACGATTCCGATACCGAGCGCATTGAGTTTCTAAGCACCGAAAGCGTATCGGCCGAAGACCAAGTTGCCAAAAAGGAAATTGAAGTCCTTCTGCACAATAAAATCGATGAATTCCGTAAAAACATGACCGATCGCGAAAAGGAGATTTTTGATCTGCGCATTTTTTCGGACACCCCGGTAACCCTCCAGGAAATCGGTGATCGTTACGGCATCAGCCGTGAACGTGTTCGCCAGGTCGAGAAGAATA
>JASFTA010000219.1:0-4590 GCA_050114115.1 Desulfobacterales bacterium
GTACCAATCCATACAAAAAGCCGGATGCCCATAAATCACCGGCGCCGGTGGTGTCGACGACGCCGCCGCCTTCAATCGGGGCAACCATGATGGACTGGTCACCGCTGGCCATCAGGCTGCCGCGGGCACCCAGTTTCACGACCGCCAGTTCGGCCTGATCGGCCAGCGCGTGCAAGGCCGCGGTTTCATCCTCCTGAGCGGTAAAGGCGCGCGCCTCGTCTTCGTTGGCGATCAGGATGTCGACATATTGATGTATGATGGATTTCAATTCCTGGTGGTTTTCCTGCACGACGGTAAAACTGGCGAGATCGAGGGCGATCCGGGCGCCGGCTTTGTGGGCCGTTTGCATGGCATAGCGGAACAGGTCGCGATTGTAGACCAGATAGCCCTCGATCAGGGCGACGGCACTGTCCTGAAAATGTTGCGGTGGGATTTCATCGATCACCATTTCGGCCGCAGCGCCCAGATAAGTCAACATGGTACGCTGCGAGTCCGGGGTAATCAGCGAGAGTACCCGCCCGGTGGGTGTCGGGGCCTGGACCAGCGCCGTGTCGACACCGTGTTGTGACAGTGCGGCTTCAAAGCGATCGCCGAAGTCGTCATTTCCGCGTTTACCCAGAAAGCGGGCCTCCCCTCCCAGGCGGGCAATACCCGTTATGGTGTTGCAAGCGGCGCCCCCGGGCACCACCCTGGGCGGAGCCGCGGCTTCCGCGAGCACGCGATCGATGGTCGCGGGGTCGAAATAGGCCATGCCACCCTTGGGGACCCCGGTGCACTCAACGAAGTCATCGCTGGCGTTCACCAGGATGTCCACGAGGGCCGATCCGAGCCCAACGACCCTATGGGGCCGGTTCTGACCGAACCAATCGTTTGCGATGCTATTGGTTATCATTTTGATTCCGGGGGTTAAGTGGTGTTTGTGGTTTGGTCATCACCACACCAGCTTGCGGTGAATCCAGCCCTTGTCGCCGTATGCGCTTTGAATTTTGAGCCACTCCCCTTTGCGTTCCAGAACTTTAAACGGCACGCCCCTTTCCGCGCGAAAACTGACGGCGTTATCGGTACCGGGACCGGAACGGATATTCACCATGTCCTTGCGGGTGATGACCGACGGGGTTTTATCGACCAGGCGCTTGTGGATCCAGCCCTCATCGCCTTCGAAATCTTTAAAAAAAATCCAGTCACCCTGTTTCTGAATCACCTGGATGGGGTGGTATTTTTCAATTTCCCATAGAATCTCGTATTTGTCGGTACCCGGGCCCGAGCGCACATTGGCTTTACCAACGGACAGCGCCAATCTTTCCGCCCAGAGCGGCTGCGCGGTGAAGGCGGTCAATAAAAGCGCGGCTATTAAAATGTGAACGCATTTTTGCATACGGTCTTCGATCCGTCCGTTAAAGTAATTTCAGTACAAAGCTTTAATTGCTTTAGGGCCTTGCGCCTAAACGAAATGGCGCTGATTTACGCGATGCAAGCGCCCGCGTCAAGATGGTTTTGGCGCTACCCGTCCAATCGGCGCAGCCCGGCTTGCATGGCTGCCAAAATCGCCGCTTCGAATTCAGCCACGCTGAGCCGCCGGGACAGGGCGGCCCAACGGTGGGCTTCACCGCAGGGTCGATATTGGGGCATCAGGTTGACATAGGTGTCCCGCGACAGTGACGTTGCAATGAAATCGAGGATGGCGCGGCTCTCTTCGAGTCCTTCCGGCATGACCAGATGGCGTACGATCAGTCCCCGCAGGGCCACGCCGCTGGCATCGACGGTCAGTTCGCCGACCTGCCGGTGCATGGCGGCAAGGGCCGCGCGCGCCACCTCGGGATAATCGGAAACGCTGCAATATTCCTGGGCTGAGGACGGCTTCCAGAATTTGAAATCGGGCATGTAAATATCGAAGATACCATCCAGCAGATTCAGCGTCTCAAGGGTGTCATAACCGCCTGAATTGTAGACCAGGGGCCGGTTGAGACCCCGAGGGATGGCAATCGTCAGGGCCGCCAGAATCTGCGCCACAACATGTGAGGGGGAGACAAAATTGATGTTGTGGCATCCCTGCCGCTGCAGTTGCAGCATCATCTCCGCCAACTGATCGGCCGACACCGGTTCACCGGCCGCCTGATGGCTGATATCGTAATTCTGGCAAAAGACACAGCCGAGATTGCAGTGGGTAAAAAAGATCGTACCGGAACCGCCGCTTCCAACCAGCGGCGCTTCCTCGCCGAAATGGGGTGAAAAACTGGCCACCCAAGCGCGGTCGGCCGTCCGGCAAAAGCCGACCTCTCCCGCCATGCGGTTCACGCCGCAGCGGCGGGGGCAAAGATGGCAGGCGTGCAGCTGTTGATGAGCAGCCGCCGTGGACTGCGCCAGGCGTCCATCTTCATGGGCACCAAGGTATGCGGGGAGGCGGGGCGTCAATGGTTTAAACCGTCGATCAGCTGGCAAAAAATTCAATCCGTTCCACGGTAAAATCCGGCGGTAATCGCTAGCGATAGCCGGATCGGCAATGGTGCCCGACCATACAGGCGATCGTCCCGCCGGCTGCGGCGTTGTGCAAAGGATCGGCCCGCTGTTTTATGGCCCGGGAATTTCGTAGGTCGTGCAGTTGCCGCCCGAACAGGTGCGGGTCTGTTTCTGAGGTCCGGTGCCACTGTTGCCCGAGCCCATGGCAAAATTGGAGGAGCTCATCACGCGTTCGAAATCTTCGGCGTCGCAGTGAGGGCATCGGGTTTCCATGGTGTCATCGCTGCGAACCGCCAGAAATTCAAAAAGCTCCTGACATTTTAAACAGCGGAATTCGTATATCGGCATGGGGTTTTCCTCGTTTTAGGTTAAAATAACAAATTAGGCTTACGGCGTCGATCTTGTCAAGCTGACATCCGGCGGACAACTGTCCGCTTTCATTCACGCCGCAACATTTCACGGGCATGCGCGCGTGTTTTGGCGGTAATTTTAACCCCCCCCAGCATGCGGGCGATTTCTTCGAGGCGATCGGGATCGTCAAGGGGGGCGATATGTGTGGCGGTCCGCCCCCCCTCAACCGCCTTGGTAATTTTAAAATGGGCATCGCCGAAACGCGCGATCTGGGGCAGGTGGGTGATGCAGATCACCTGGTGGCGACGGGCCAGCGATTTGAGCTTCTGACCGACAACCTCGGCGATGCTGCCACCGATACCGGCGTCCACTTCGTCGAAGATCACGGTTTCCACGGTACCCGATTCCGCCAGGATCGCCTTGAGGGCCAGCACCACCCTCGAGAGTTCCCCCCCGGAGGCGATCGCGGCCAGGGGTTTGAGGGCCTCGCCGATATTGGGGGAGATAAAGAAAGCTGCCCGGTCGTAGCCGCGCTCATCGATACGCAAACCCTTGTGGGTCATGCAGGCGGGCGTCTGGGGGTCGGCCGCCACACCCGTCAGGGCGATCTCGAACTGGGTCGGCCCCATTTCAAGGTCGCCCAGTTCCGCGATGATGCGGGTGGTCAGCTTCTGGGCCACTTCCCCGCGGCGCGCCGACAGCCGCTCGGCATCCTTGGCCAGCAGGGCATGCTGCTCCGATAAAAAAGCTTCTTGCGCTTTGATGCGCTCCCCGAGATTTTCAAGTTCATCCAGGCGCTGACGAATTTCGTCGGCTTTGGCCAGGACACTTTCCAGGGAGCCACCGTATTTGCGCTTGAGGCGGTTGATCAAGTCCAGACGTTCTTCGACCATCTCAAGCCGATGCTCATCGCCCTCCACCTGCTGCAGGTAGCGCCGAAGCGCCTCGGTGATGTCTTCGATCTGGTAGCCCAGCTCGGCCATTTGCGTGCAGGACGCCTCCAGGTCGGGATCGATGGCCGCGGCCCGTTCCAGCTGGCCGCGGATAGCAGCCGCTTGATCGACGAGCGCGCCTTCGGCGGCATACAAGCCCTCGATACAGCCGCCCACCGTTTGCAGCAGGGTCTGGGTGTTGCGCAACCGGTTTCTTTCCAGCTCGAGGGCCTCGTCCTCGCCGGGTTCAGGCGCCGTCGTTTCGATTTCCTGCGCCTGAAAACGCAACAGCTCGATCTGCTCGTTCTGGCGATCCTGCTGGCGGGTCAAGGTCGCCAGCGCCTCAAGACGCGGCCGCATGGCGCTATACCGAGCAGCGATCGCCGCTCGCATTGCCAACAGATTGCCATATTGATCGAGGATATCCAAATGCTGGTCTTCCTTTAGAAGCCCTTGGTGGGCATGCTGGCTAGAAATGCTGGCCAAATCGGCGGAAACCGTATTCAGGATCTGCATGGTGGTCAGTTGGCCGTTGAGGTAGACGCGATGTCGGTCACGACGCGAAATCAGTCGGCGAATAATAAGCCCCTCGCCGGCGTCATGGCCGTGGGCTCGCATGGTGCGGGCCACGGGTGAATCCGGGTCGATTTCGAAAAAAGCCTCCAACTCGGCGGTTTCCGCACCGGTGCGGATGAGTTTGGATGAAGCCCGGGATCCGAGCAACAGGTTGACGGCATTGATGATGATGGACTTGCCGGCCCCGGTTTCACCACTCATGACGGTCAGGCCGGCGTTTAAATGGATCCGGAGATCGTCGATAATGGCAAAATTTTTTATGGAGAGTTCCCGA
>JASFTA010000220.1:0-4569 GCA_050114115.1 Desulfobacterales bacterium
GGGGGCAGTTGTTTTCGCCCTGCCCCCGCCTCTCGCACTCACGGCTGATTGAATGCACACTTCAGGTTAAGGGTTGGGCCACGGCGGTCGCACCGCGCGCGGCAGGCCGTCGTGGGATGTCACGGCTGATTACGGGCAGGCGGATTTGTAGAACTCAAACTCGCCTTTTTCGCTGATGCGCACGATCACGGCGCATTTGATCGGATCCCCGTCGGGGGTAAAGGTCATCTTGCCCGTAATGCCATCAAACTCCTTGATGTTGGCCAGGGCATCCTTGACGGCGATACGGTCCTTCTCGAGTTTGCCGGTCAGCTTACCGGTGTTTTCGATGGCCGTCTGAACGATTCGCAGGGCATCCCAGGTCAGGGCGCCCACGTCGTCCGGGGTGTAGCCGTATTTCTTTTCATAGCGCTCGATGAATTCCTTGGTGGCGCCGGTGGCGCCGGCGGCGGCGTAGTGGGTGCTGAAAAACAGACCGTAGCAATCTTCGCCGCAAAGTTTGACGGTTTCCGCCGAGCCCCAGCTGTCACTGCCCACGATGGGGGCCGTGAAGCCGAGTTCATGGGCCTGCTGCACGATGAGGGCCACCTCGTTGTAGTACTGGGGCGTAAACAGGACTTGGGCGCCGGAATTGATGATGTTGGTCAGCTGGGAGCTGAAATCGGCATCCTTGGTGGTGAAGCTTTCAAAGGCCACCACCGAACCGGGACCGTTGAGTTTCTCCCAGGCTTCCTTGAAGACTTCGGCCAGTCCCTTGGGGTAGTCGCTGGCAATGTCGTATAGAACGGCCGCCTTCGTGAAACCGAACTCGTCCTTGATGAAGTTGGCCACCACCGGACCCTGAAAGGGATCCAGAAAGCAGCCGCGGAAGACAAAGGGGCGGTCCTTGGTGGTATCCGGGTTGGTGGACCAGGGGCTGATCATGGGGGTGCCGTAATTGTTGGCCATTTCGCCGGCGGGAATCGCCTGCGAGGAGGCCTGGGGGCCGACGATCGCCAGGACCTCGTCCTCGGTGATCAGTTTGGTGGCGGCCTTGGCGGCGGACTCGGGCTTGGATTCGTTGTCTTCGACAATCACCTCCACATCGTATTTAACGCCGCCGACATCCAGGCCGCCGGCGGCTTTGATGTCTTCCAGCCACATTTCCGCAGCGTATTTGGAACCCTCGCCGACTTTGGGAATGTCGCCGGTAATCGGTGCGTTGATGCCGATCTTGATGGTCTCGGATTTCGCCCAGACACAGGGCGACAGGGCCAGGCCTACAACCAGAATGGCGATTACAAACAGCAAGCCTTTTCGCATAGCGACCTCCTTTTTGCGCTTCTTCGTTGATAAAGCGTTGATGGGTAGTGCATACAGGGGAACAACAGCTTAAGCATGGCTGCATAGCACGCCGCCGCGCACTTTTCAATCCATAAAGTCGGTCGGCTCAGCAGCGGGATGCCGCCCGGCCGGAAACGCGGTGTCCATCGGCCCATCCCCTTTGCCGCCCCGCCGGGTGTTACCGATGGAAAACTTCGGTGGCGGTAGCCTCAGCGTCGCAGGTCGTTCACCAAATCTTTGAGGATCACAATGACATTCTGGCCGCGCTTCTTGGCCACCCGATGGGCTTCATCCACGAGATCGGCCGCCTGCTGCTTGAGACGTTCGCCCGAAGGGATCGCCTGGCCCTGACGCTCGAAATGCCACTGCAGCAGCCGGACAGCCATTTTTTCTTCCTGCTCACGCCAGAAACCCATGCTTTAAAGCCTCCTGTCCACCCGCCTGTCGATGGTACCGGTGATCATCGTTAGGACGAATGGATCTTCACCGGCCATGCGAACGCTCCCGCTGGCAGATTCCGATAATCACCTTCTCGAGGATATGCCGCCCGCCAATCCCGGAGCGTTTCAGGCGGCGGTCGGCCCAGCTCACGGTAGCTAACGCCGTCCGCAGTTCACGGTGGGTGAAACGATCGGTTTTGATAAGGGTGCGATAAACCGGGTAAGGGCTGCGGGAGCGTCCCATCAGGGCCAGGTCCGAGTTCATCTTGCGCTTTTTGGCGCGCTTGGTCTTGACCGAGGCCCCGGGCGTCGCCGACAGCATGCCCTGCCATTCATCCAGGCGCTTCTGCAGCTGCATGTCGAAGGTTTTGACGGCCGGCAGGACCTGTTTTTGAAAACGCGGATAGGCACATCCGGAATGCCATCCTTTTCCGAGCTCACTTTGGGTAAAGGCCTTGGCCACGAGGAGTTTGCGCACTTGATTGGCCACGGCGGCCAGCAGCGGCAAGGGATGGTCGAATTCGCCGCCGGCCATCAGGGACTGCAGGTAGAAAAGTGCTTGCTCCAGGTTGCGGTCCGTCACCGCATCGGTAAATTCATACAAGGGATCGCGACGCGTGCGCTCCAATATGCGCCGCACGTCATCCCCGCTGATGGCCGCGCGCTCTCCGCTGTAGCTGACGAGTTTTTCCACATTGGCGGCCACCGTGCGCAAATCAAATCCGGTCAGGCCGTAAAGGGCTTGACGGGCCTCGGGGGTCATTGTTTTGCGGTTCTTTTTGAGAATCTCGTCCGCCGTGAGGTCCAGCACCACTTTCTGGGCGGCACGGTCGGCTTTGCGGTCACCTCCCGGCACGCTGCAGTCGATGACCACACCGCACGCATCGAGGGTTTTAAACAAACGCCGCCGCTTGTCGATCCAGGGGGTCGTGATGATCAAGTGATGACCACCGGGAAAACCCTGGGTAAGGGCCTCTTCCAGGGACTGAGCCGGATCGGACGCCTGGGGTATGGTAAGCGCGCCTTCACGGCAGAAGGCCAACACCGGACGGGCCCAATCCCAGTCATCGCCGCCGGGTGAGGCCCCCAGCAGGGCCTGCCAGTCATCACGACCGTCTAGATCTTCAAACTGCAGCTGGCGCAGACCGAGGCCGTCCCGAAAATAGCGGGCAGCCTTGGCCATATGGGCTTGGCGGGCGGCATCATAGGCCTGTTGCCAGAGGCGCGCTTCATTGCGTTGCGACAGAAACAGGCGGGCCTCGGTCAGGGCCACGATTTTGGGTTCCGCCATGAGCGAATAGGTGTTGACCGCGGCCAGGGCGGCGGGAACATTTTCGTTCAAGCCCTCGATGGATTCATAATTGAGGGTGCGCGAGGCCTTACCGAGCAGGGTTGTGATGAGCTTGTCCAGAATCTTTTTATACAGGACCTCCTCGCCGTAAAGCAGGAAGATCGAAGGCCAGGGCGGTTTCCCCGACGCCAGGTAGTGATCGGCCTCCTCGAAACGAATAACAGCCATGACAGAAGGATCCAGGCGGCGGGCGTCCTGGTGACGAACGCTAGTCCGGCATGCGCCCCGCGATGACATGAATGATGAAAATCGTGATGCCGATGGTGATGGCGCTGTCGGCCACATTGAAAGCCGGCCAGTGCCAGCGACCGATATAAAAATCCAGGAAATCGACGACACGTCCGATGCGCACCCGGTCGATCAAATTGCCGATGGCCCCGCCGAAAATCAGGGCAAAGCCGGCCGCCAACCAACGATGCGTGGGCGGCGTCTTGTGGTAGAACCAGACCACCAGCCCTACGGCCACGGTGGAAACCGCCAGAAACAGGATGCCGCGGACCAGGGCACTCTGGTTGGCCAGAAACCCAAAGGCCCCCCCGGGATTCTGGACGTGGGTGATCTGGAAAAAACCGGGGATTACGGGAATCGCCGTATGCAGCCCGACGTCGCGCAGAATGATGAACTTCGTGACTTGATCGGCGATGATCACCACCCCGGCAATCAGGGCCAGGCGCAGATACTTGGCCAACCAGCCGGTATCCGGGGATGTTGGCGACGCCGAACGGTCTTGGGGGGCGTTTTCGATGGTCACCACTGAGTTCCTATAGCGCCAGGGCGGCCAATTCCCGGCAGCAGCGTGCGCACACCGTGGGGTGCGCGTCTTGATCGCCCACCGTGGTGGCGTGCATCCAGCAGCGTTCACATTTCGCCCCCGGTGCTTTGGCGACCGCGATCGCCAGCCCCTCGATTTCCGTGCTGTGGTAGGCATCCGTCAAGCTTTCGGCGGATCCCACCAGTTCCACCCGGGAGACGATAAAAAGCTTGTCGAGACTGTCCTGATAGGCTGACAGGATTTCAGCATAGGGCGACGGCAGGCTGAGCGTTACGGCCGCATCCAGGGGATGGCCGATCAGCTTGCCGGTGCGTGCCGCCTCGAGGGCCTTGGTCACCTCGCCGCGAACGGCCAGCAGATGGCGCCATTTGTCGGCCAGGGCCTCATCCTGCCATTCCGCCCGGACGGTGGGCATCGCGGCGGCATGCACACTGGCGGGCTTGTCCGGCCGGGCCGGCATGTACTGCCAGACTTCTTCGGCCGTAAACGCCAGAATCGGCGCCATCAGACGTGCCAGCGTGTCGAGCACGATGTGAATGACGGTTTGGGCCCCACGTCGCACCGGCGACGCGGGCGCCGACGTGTAAAGGCGATCTTTGAGGATATCCAGATAAAACGCCGACAGATCCAGTGCACAGAAGTTGTGCAGATCATGGTAGATCAGGTGAAACTCAAAGTTGGCA
>JASFTA010000221.1:0-4535 GCA_050114115.1 Desulfobacterales bacterium
TAGACGCCGGGATAGCGCTGCGGTGTCTGAATCGACGCCCGAACACCTATGGCCGGGTTGGATGAGGCATGCGGAATCGACGCGGCCGAGGCCCATTCGCCGGTGTTATGATTTCTCTCCAAGGGGCACAATCAGCGAGGAGATGTCGGATTTTTCCGCCAGGAAGCGGGGGACGCTGCCGATGATGCGCTCGCGCCAGGTTCCCTTGCCGGAGCATCCGGTGACGATCATGCTGGCCCGCCATTCCCGGGCGGCTATCTCGATTTCCTGGAAGGGATCCCCGACGTACAGATGGGAGCGGGCCTTGATACCCGCGCTTTCAAACCTGTCGCAAATCGCCCGGAGCTTCTCACGGCAGGACTTGCGGTAGCTTTGCACATCCATAGCGGAGAGGCTTTTAAGCGCTTTTTCCTTGCCCACATGAATGACGTTGATTTCTTCCACGATATCCTTGAGGCCCATCAGGTAGTCCATCGCCTTCCCCGCGGCCGGCGACCAGTCGGTGGCGATCAGCGGTCTTGTAAAAAGATGGGTCTTTTCAGCCGGCTCCGGGCGGTCTTCCTGCTTGTAGACGAGAATCGGTACCTGGGTGCGCCGTATCAAATCCGAAATGTCCGCGCCGGAAACAAGTTGCTCAAGGCGACCCCGCGTCGGGCGCCCGATAACGATGAGGTCGACTTTCTCAACACCGGCGGCGCGGCTCACCTGCTGGACAAGGGTGCCGACAACGATGTGCACCCCCACTTCCATGCCCTGTTCAAAAAGGTATTCCGCCCAGTCGATAAAATGGATATTGGCGACTTCCTTGAGTTTGACTTCCTCGCTTTTCTGGTAGCCGGTGCCGCGATGAAAGGCGACTTTGTCCCGTTCCACCACGTATAAAAACACGACATGATCGAGGCCGACGGCCTTCAGATCAAGCAACGCTTCCAAGGCGTTAAACGTCAGCTCCTGAAACTTGGTGGCAAACAGCATTTTCCTGATGGGGGTCATGGCCCGCGTTTCCCTTTGCTTGAATTTTGTCCCTAAGCCATCATGTCGGGTGTATCAATTTCTTGATCAGGTTCGCGATTGTTTCGGCTTCGGCCGGTTTTTCGAGGTAGGCCTCCGGGGCCGGTACATCGCCGCCTCCGAAAGCGGCGAGCGCCTCCTGGGATTTCATGAAGGAGCGCTTGGAAATCCCCGACAGGATGATTACCGGGATGTCCGCGAAGCTGCTGTCGGTTTTCAATTGGCGGTAGAGCCGAATCCCACTTTGCAGCGGCATCATGACATCCAGAATGATCAGATCCGGGACTTCCTGTGCGACCAGCAACTGGCCCTCCTCGCCATTGCTGGCCTCGACCAATAGGTACCCGAGGTCCTCAACGACAGAGGCGTTGAACAGACGAACGTCGGGATCGTCGTCAACGACCAGAATTTTTTTGGGCATGGGGTTGATTTCCTTTCGCTATTTTGGGTTGGCCGATTGATATGGCAATCGAACGGAAACGGTCGTGCCTTCTCCTGGCGCGGAAGTCACATGGATGGAGCCTTGGTCTTCTTCGATCAGTTTACGGGTTACCATCAGCCCCAAACCGGTCCCGCGATGGCCTTTGGTGCTGAAAAAAGAGGTGAACAGTTTCTCCTGAACATCGGCACTCATGCCGATGCCATTGTCCCTGATCTCAAATCTGAGCAGGCCATCGCTTTGCGAACGCGTAAGGACGGTAACCTGCGGTTTCTTCGCCGTGTCCGGATCATCCAGGCAGGCATCCACCGCATTCGACATCAGGTTGAGCAGCGCGCTGTGCAGGGAATGCGGGTCCAACGTCACCGTGCCGATGGCGGGATCAAAGTCTTTGATGATGGCGATGCCGTGGGCCTTGGCCCTTTCCCTCAACAATTCGCAGACCTCTTCCGCTATTTCGTTGGGATTGCAGGGCTCCCTTTCCGGTGACCGTTCTTTGGAATACCGCAGCAGATCCATCGCGAGATCGGATGTCCGGTCGATGTTGCGCTTGACCATATCCCAGCCGTTTTCCAGCCGCTCGCGGTCACCGCGGGCGATGCCGACGTCCACCAGGTGGCGTCCGCCCTTCAGACCGTGCAGGATATTCTTGATCCCGTGGGCCACGCCGGCAATCGTTTGGCCGATGGCGGCCAACCGTTCTTTGTGGACGAGTTCTTTTTCGAGCGCTTTGATTTCGCGCAAATCCTGGAAAAAGGCCACTGTGCCCATCTTTTTCCCTTTTTCGCACAGAATGGATCCGGAAAACCGGACCGGAATCGAGATCCCGCTTTGGGAGACGATCACGGTCTCCCGCGGTTGGATCTCTGCGCGCTCCGCGCCCTCGCACATGCCCATCTGAAACTCCGCCGCCAGATCATCCGGATAAATGTCCGCCAGCCTCCGCCGCCGCACGACATCCGTGCGGGGGTAACCGAAAATCTTTTCGGCGGCGGGGTTGAAAATCACCACGTGCAAATCCAGGTCGGTGGCCACGATGCCATCGGTGGAACTGCGGATGAGTTTGGTTTGAAACTGGGCCTGGCGCTTCAGGGTGCGGGTCGCCGCTCCGACCTTCGCCTCCAGGTCACGGGTATAATCCCGAAGCTGCCGCCGGATGGTCAGCTTCTCGGCGGCGCGCTGCAGCGCGACGGCCAGGGCTTCGTCCCGCACGGGTTTGTTGAGGAAATCAGACGCGCCGTACTTCAAGGCTTCGACGGCATTGTCGACGTCCCCATGCCCCGTGATGATGATCACTTCGGTGAGGGTTTCCTTGGCTTTGATTTCCTGCAGCACCTCGATGCCGCCGATCCCCGGCATTTTGATGTCGACCAGGACGATGTCCGGCGCCTGGGCGTCGAAAACAGCCAGCCCCGCCTCCCCGTTTTCGGCGGTCAGCACCTCGTAGCCGTCCGCGCGCAGGGACATGGCCAGAACGCGGAGGATATCGTGCTCGTCGTCGATCAGCAGAATCTTATCCATGGTCACCCACTGCCAAGTGAAATATCGGAAAACGTAATTCGAAGGTGGTGCCCTTGCCGGGCTCGCTGGCGATTTCGATGGTGCCCTCGTAGTCGCGAACGATGCCGTAGGAAATGCTGACGCCGAGCCCGGTACCCTTGCCCACCTTCTTGGTGGTGAAAAAGGGGTCGAAAAGTTTGGCCTTGACCTCTTCGCTCATGCCCACGCCTGTATCGGCAACGGTCACAACCACCCGGTCGCCCTCCACGAAAGAACGGATGGTCAGCTGCTTTTGACCGTCCCGCCAGCGGTGATCGTCCTGCTTCTCATCCATGGCATCCATGGCATTGGTTACCAGATTGATGAACACCTGCTCCAGGCGGTTGTGGTCGGCCAAAATCCAGGGCAGCTCATCGCACAGATCCAGGACGAGATCGACCTCGTGCACCGTCAGCTGATGGCCGAGAACTTTGAAGACATCCTGAATCGGCGCGTTGATATTCACCTTCTGGCGGACCACCTCGGATTGGCGGGCAAAATCCCGCACGTGCTGGATCACCCGCGAGGCGCGCTGCACGTTGCGGCGGATATCTTCGGACAGGGTTTCGATGTCTTCCTTGCTGAAGGTCAGCCCGCGCTTCACCATTTTGTCCAGAAGGTCGGAGCAGACCTGGATGACATTCAGGGGCTGGTTGATCTCGTGGGCCATGCCGGCGGCCAGCTGGCCGATGGTGGTCATCTTGCTGGCCTGGATGAGCTGGGTTTCCTTCTCGACGCTCTCGGTGATGTCGGTGGTGGCCACGATCAGCACATCGCTGTCGCCGTAGAGCGCCGGGCTGATGTTGATGTTAACGTAAAACGGGCGTCCGTCCTTGCGGAAATTGCGCTTTTTGGTGAGCAGCAGCGATTGGCTGCCCGACATGTGCTCCAGCCCCTGCAGCAGCTCATCGTCCTGTTCGTCGCAGAGGTCGCCGAAATGCTTCCCCACCAGTTCCTCGTGGGTGTAGCCGTAGATGTCCCGGGCCCGCCGGTTGAAATCGAGTATGGAATGATGATTGCGTTCCAGGATGAAGATCGGGTTGGGGTCGCTGTTGAACAGGGTCCGGTATTTCTCCTGGGACTTGATGTACTGGTCCTGCAGCCGGGCATTCTCCAAAGCGGCGCCGATACGGTTGCCGATCAGCTCGAGCACATGCTTCTGGTCGAGGGAGAAGACGTCGGGTTGGTTGATGGCGATGCGGATGACGCCGAGGTTGGTGTTCTCCTTGCTCGTAATGGGGATATAGACCCGTGACTGCGGTGTGGCGGCGGGCGGCGATTCACGGCCGTTGCTGCCGGGCGGTTGGTCGGTCACGAGGAACTCCCCGGCCCGGGCCACCTGGCGGATGGTGTGCAATTCCGCACCGTCGGGCAGATCGCAGTCGTCGATTTCGTCTTCGTTACGGCAGTAGCGCGACGAAAAGTCGCCTCTGGCATCCAGGAGAAAGAGGGCAAGGTCGTCGGCGGCCATGAACTGCTGGACTTCGTCGAGGGCGCGATCGATGCGTTCGGCCACCGCCGCATCGTCGTTGAGGGCCGAATAGAC
>JASFTA010000222.1:0-4524 GCA_050114115.1 Desulfobacterales bacterium
TCTTAATGGGCATCAGTTACTTCAACAAGGGCGCATTGGCAGCAGAATATTTGGAGGGTTTCCTGGCGATGATGACCATCGTCACTTTTCCAATCGGTTGAAAAGCAATAACTGAACGGCACGCCTTGAGGACGCCCAAGCCAATGCGTCCCCGCCGACGTGCCGTTCATCACTTTCCCCAGCCCGTGTTAATAATCGGCACCCGCCAGTTTTCAGGCCACTTCCTCGAACTCCGCGTCCACGACATCGTCTGGACGTTGGGTGCCGCCAGGGTCCTGCTGCGCGGATCGTCCGTTAGCGCGCGGAGCGGCTCCCGGCGCTCCGGTGGTATTGTAAACCGATTCCGCCAAACGATGGGCGATATGTTTGAGCTCATCGGTGAGGCGGCGTATTTCGGCGGTGTCCTCGCCGGCCATGGCCGCCTTGAGGCTGGCAACGGCCGCTTCGGCCTGCTGGCGTGAACCGGCGTCGATTTTATCGCCCAGATCAGCCAGACTCTTGCTGGTGGTGTAAACCAGGCCGTCCGCCTCGTTGCGCGCATCCACCAGACCCTTCTTGCGGCGGTCGGTGTCGGCGTTCATCTCCGCCTCTTTGATCAGCCGATCGATTTCGGTCTGGTCCAGGCCGCTTGAGGCCGTGATCCGGATGGACTGTTCCTTGCCGCTGGCCATGTCCTTGGCCGCAACGCTTACGATCCCGTTGGCATCGATGTCGAAGGACACTTCAATCTGGGGGGTTCCCCGAGGTGCCGGGGGGATGCCCGTCAATTCGAAACGCCCCAGGGTCTTGTTGTCCGCCGCCATTTCACGCTCGCCCTGAAGCACGTGGACCGTGACCGCGGGCTGATTGTCCTCGGCCGTGGAAAAAACCTGGCTCTGGCGGGCCGGAATCGTGGTATTGCGTTCGATCAGGCGTGTCATGACGCCGCCCAGGGTCTCGATACCCAGCGAGAGCGGCGTCACGTCCAGCAAAAGGACGTCCTGGATATCGCCTTTCAGCACAGCACCCTGGATGGCGGCCCCCATGGCCACGACCTCGTCCGGGTTAACCCCCTTGTGCGGCTCGCGACCGAAAATCTTCTGGACGCGTTCTTGGACCGCGGGCATGCGGGTCATACCGCCCACTAAAATGACCTCGTCGATTTCGGTGGGGGCCAGACCGGCGTCTTCAAGGGCCTGCCGGCAGGGGCCTTCCAGATTGTCCAGAAGTTCGGCCACCAGGGCCTCGAGCTTGGCCCGCGAGATCTTGATGTTCATGTGTTTCGGTCCGCTCGCATCTGCGGTGATGAACGGCAGGTTGACCTCGGTTTCCATGGCGGTGGAGAGTTCCATCTTGGCTTTTTCGGCCGCCTCCTTAAGCCGCTGTAGGGCCATTTTGTCCTTACGGACGTCGATTCCCTGATCCTTTTTGAATTCATCCGCGAGATAGTCGATGAGCCGCAGATCGAAGTCCTCCCCGCCCAGGTGCGTATCACCGTTGGTGGCTTTGACCTCGAAAACACCGTCGCCGATTTCCATAACGGAAATATCGAAGGTGCCGCCGCCTAAATCGAAAACTGCTATCTTGCGGTCCTTCTGGCCTTCCAGTCCATACGCCAGGGAAGCCGCCGTGGGTTCGTTAATGATGCGCAGCACATTGAGGCCGGCAATTTTGCCGGCGTCCTTGGTGGCCTGGCGTTGGCTGTCGTCGAAATAGGCCGGAACCGTGATGACGGCATCGGTTACCTTTTCGCCCAGATGCGTTTCGGCCGCCTTGCGGATTGAACCAAGGATAAGCGACGATATCTCGGCCGGGCTGTAGGCACGGCCCTTCAGATTGATGCGCACGTCTCCGTTGGCGGCGGCCTCGATGCTAAAAGGCAGATTGCCCCGGTCGCGCTGCACTTCAGGCGCGTCGAATTTACGACCGATAAGACGCTTGACGCCGAAGACCGTATTTTCGGGATTGGTGACGGCCTGGCGCTTGGCAATCTGACCCACCAGGCGCTCGCCACCATCGTTGACGGCCACAATGGACGGTGTCGTACGGCCGCCTTCACTGTTGTTGATCACGCGCGGGGCATCCGCTTCCATGATGGCCACGCAGGAGTTGGTCGTTCCCAAGTCGATTCCAATAACCTTACTCATTTCATCCTCCCTATCAGCTGAAAATCATTTGGCTTAGAGTTAATTCATTATTAATATATTTTAATGTAAAATAGTAATGTTTTTTTAATCGTCAACAATTTATGGGTAATTATTGAGGTGGAAAAGCTGACATGGTTACCGGGAACAGGTGATTCGCGATGAGGATCTTTTGATACGGATCAGGATAGAAATGGCGCTGAGGACGGGAGGCAAGGCCGCACTTTGCCGGCGCGTTCCGTGCGGGCGGGCGAACGTTCAGTCTTTTTTGGGAGTGGTGGTCACAAACGCGCCGAACTGGTTCAACTCTTCCAGCCGACAGCTCCAGACCAGCTTGCCCTCGTGCACCGTAATATCGGGGCAGCTGTCGCACATGTCCTGGCGGCCGTCTTCCTCGAAATTGACCGGCTGGATGATCATCATGCTCTGAACATGGGCCGGCCGCAGAAAGCTTTTCGGTTTCTTGATGATGCCCTTGACCAGCCTGAACAGGCTGGGCCACATGCCTGTGTCGATCAGCGAACCGACGGTGGCCGTCAGTTTGCCCCGGGCGGTGCTGGCCGGCGTAGCATAGGCCAGGTAGGTTCCCGTGAAAAGGTGGGTCGCCGTTTGAATAATTTCCATGATGCGCGGCGTCATGTAACCGAGAATCTCGCCTTCGTGCACGATCCGGTTGGCCAGCAGCCATTTGAGCGAATCCGGCCGGGCCGTGCCGTTGAGGTAGGCACAGGGTTCGTACAGGGGGTCGGCCTCGCGGATTTTTTCAACGGCATCCGGCGCCATCAGTGGTTCAGCCCCGCCCCATTCCGGATTCTTGTAGGTATCACCGAAATCAACCCGCTCGCCATTGACCACCATGTCAAATTCGCCGGTCAGATCGGGGGATCGGAACAGGATAAATACCATGGTATGAACGATATCGGCATGCTGCTGGGACCACCGGACCATCTCCGGTATCTCGGCCACGGTGCGGTCCGTTATGGTGGCGTTGAAAGAACAGCTGATGCCGCCGGCCTCAGCCAGCATCCGGGCATAGTGCAGGCGCAGTTCGTTAAGCTCGGCCTCGCTGGTGGCCGACACCTTGGGGCGTTTTTGACTGGTATCGATATGCAATGTAAACCCGAAGACACCCGCCTGCTTGAGTGCCTGCAGCAGGGGTTTATCCAGGGCCAATGCGTTGGTGTTGACGATCGGTTTCCAGCCCATCTCCTTGATCATTCGCACCAGCTCGACGATATGTGGATAGACCAGGGGGTCTCCCCCGGCGATGCTCATGCAATCGCTCTTGCGCAGTCGTTTGAAAACCTCCAGATCCGCCTTGACTTCTGCGAGGGTCTTATGTCCGGGCCCGTGCGGGTCCCGGTAGCAGCCTTCGCAGCGCAGGTTGCAGTCCGTGGTCGGCTCCAGCCAGGAGATCCCGTTGTCGGCATAGTTCCAGGGGAGACGATAGTATTTGAGATGATCGAGTTTTGTGGTCATGAGAAGCCTCCTATTGAGAACGAATCAAGACCCGAACCAAGATAAACCATCAGCGGTGCGCACGCACCGCATTCAATGCCCGGGTAAAAATTCGCAAAAGCCACTAATCGTTCAATATGAAAGCCTTATCGATTTGATGGCGCTAGGGCGCCATATCACGGCTGCCGGAGGATGACAACCAGACCGTGACGAATAATAAAAGCGATCCTGGTTCCTGTTCGTGTCTGTCCAGTAAATGGGCCCGGGTCAGAAATGCGGAATTTTTCTGCACAAAGAAGCTTGGGGGGTTGCGCAGCGGCACACGCTTGAACGCCGCCAGTGGCAACCCATGGAGAACGCCAAGCAGGGCCCCAAAGACCCTATCGGGGCCCTCTCGCGTTAGGTTTGCTGGGAGAGCAACTGGCGGAAGCGCGCCAGATCGTCATCCAGGCTGCGGATTGCGTCCAGCCAGAACACTTTGCGGGTGATATCCTGGCCAAGGGTATCGAAAACAACCTGTTCCACGCTAGCGCTGGCGGACGCCGCCAAAAAGGTCTCATACCGCGGCAGAAAAGCGCGGCCTTCCTTTTTGAACCTCGCGATCAGGGCGCGCGCCAGTAAAAATCCAAAGGTATAGGGAAAATTGTAGAAGGCCAAATCACTGATGTAAAAATGAAGTTTGGAGGCCCAGAAGTAAGGATCTTCCCCTCCGGGAGCCAGGGCGTCACCATAGGTCTGCTGTTGGGCGGCCACCATCAGGGCCTTTAAGCGCGACACCCCCAGTTCACCCTCCTGACGCTCGCGGTAGAAAGCCGACTCAAATTCAAAGCGAGTGGTGATGTCCAGCAGCAGGACGGCCATCCCACTGAGATCCTCGTCCAGCATGGCCAGCTTATCTCCGTCGTCGACGTCGCGATGGTTATAAAGTCCTTCCGCCAGGATC
>JASFTA010000223.1:0-4522 GCA_050114115.1 Desulfobacterales bacterium
TCTCCCAGAAATGGATGGACACTAAAGTACAAGGGAATCAACGATGGGAAAATTGAAGCAACTCGAAAGAGAAATGATGCGTCTGGATTTGCCCAATTTCGCACCCGGCGATACGGTCAAAGTCCATGTCAAAATCAAAGAAGGTGAAAAAGAGCGAATTCAGGTTTTTCAGGGTGTCGTGATCAGCAAGCGCAAAGGGACCACCAACGCCACCTTCACCGTGCGTAAAGTCTCCTACGGTGTCGGTGTCGAACGCATTTTCCCGATGCACTCGCCGATTATCGACCAAATCGAAGTGATTTCACGCGGCCGGGTACGGCGGGCCAAAATCTACTACCTGCGCAAACTGCGGGGCAAGGCGGCACGTATCCGGGAGCGCCGCTACTAAGGAGCGGCCATAGGACCGATCCGCCGACTTCACGCACCAATGGACGAACAGGGCCTGCAATTCGAAAATCAAGCCCGACAAAACGGCGCCCGCTTCGTGGCCGGCGTCGACGAAGTCGGCCGCGGGCCGTTGGCCGGTCCGGTGGTGGCGGCCGCCGTGCTGCTGCCGGTGGGGTTTTCCTCCGAGGGCATCAACGATTCCAAGAAACTGTCGGCCCGACAACGGATGGCGGCCTTCGAGCGGATCTGCCGGCAGGCCGCCGGCATCGGTGTGGGCGTCATCGATGCCGAGGTGATCGACCGCATCAATATTTTGGAAGCGTCGCTTTTGGCCATGGCCACGGCCATCGACCGACTCGAACCCGCTCCGGACTATCTGCTGGTGGACGGCAATCAGCCGGTCAAATGCGCCATTGCCCAGACCACGCTGACCCGGGGCGACAGCCGCAGCGTGTCCATCGCGGCGGCCTCGATTGTGGCCAAAGTGACGCGGGACCGCCTGATGGAAGATTACCACCGGCTCTATCCCGCCTACGGATTTGCCCAACACAAGGGTTATCCCACCCGGGCGCACCGCGAAGCCGTCGCGGTTTACGGCGGCTGCCCGATTCACCGCCGGAGTTTCAAAGGTGTTCCCGCCGACTGATGCGCCATAACGAAAGTTCGCGAGAGGAGCTTAGGCCGGGGCATGCTAAACGCGCCGCAACGATTCGGAAAAAAAGCGGAGGACCTCGCGGCCCGTCATCTAAAGCGCCACGGCTACAAACTTATCAAGCGCAACTACCGCACCAAGGTGGGCGAGATCGACATCATCGCGCGCGAGGGGCGCACCCTTGTTTTTATCGAGGTCAAGGCCCGTCGTTCGTTGCGCTACGGCAGTCCCAAGGCCGCCGTCACCACCCGCAAGCAGCATCAAATTGCCAAAGTGGCCCTCTGGTATCTGAAGGAAACCGACCAGTTGCAGGCCAAAGCCCGCTTCGACGTCGTGGCGGTCAGCCGCCAGGACGGAGAGGCCAACATCGAAATCGTGCGTAATGCCTTCGAACTCTCCCATGCCGGCCGCAAGTGAAGCCCTCCCGGGCGCGCTCTATGTGGTGGCCACACCGATCGGCCATCGGGACGACATTACGGTGCGGGCCCTAAACGTGCTGCGCAGGGTTGACTGCATTGCCGCCGAGGACACCCGCTTAACCGGGCGCCTGCTGGCGCATCACGGCATCCAGGCGCATCAGATTTCCTACCACGAGCACAACGAACACCAGCGCACGCCCCAACTGCTGGCCCGCCTAAAAGACGGCCAGAGTGTGGCCCTGGTATCCGATGCCGGTACCCCGTCGCTTTCCGACCCCGGCTATATCCTGGTGCGCGAAGCGGCCGCCGCCGGTATCCGCATTTGCCCTGTTCCCGGCCCATCGGCGGCCCTGGCCGCGCTTTCCGTATCCGGGCTGGCCACCGATGCGTTTATTTTTCTGGGGTTTCCGCCGCGCAAACCGCGCCGGCTCGAACAGCACCTGCGCAGCATACAAAACGAACCCCGCACCCTGATCTGGTATGAATCACCCCGTCGCCTTGGGGGGCTGCTCGAGGCCCTGCAGAAGGTCATGGGCGATCGCCCCGCGGTGGTGGGCCGCGAGATGACCAAACGTTACGAAGAATTTCTGCGCGGTTCTCTGTCGCAGGTGGCCGCCCGATTGAAAGCCCGCCCCGAAATCAAGGGGGAGATCACCCTCCTGGTGGCCGGAAGCCCCAAGTCCGGTGTGGTGGACCACGGAGCGCTATTGGACGTCATCCGCGAGCGTCTGGCCGCCGACCATCCGCCCGCATCCGCCCTGGCCCGTGAACTCGCCGCCCAATTCGATTTGCCCCGCAGCCGAATCTACGACATGATCATCGACATCAAGCGAACCTGAAACCGCCGTGGTCAAACCGTCGGTGAAGTCATGCGGCGACCCAGCACGACCGCGAGCGAAGGACAATCGTATGCCGGAATCTGCAATCGCCAGGCGCAGCATACTGAACCCGGTGATGCTTAAGGTGCCGCCAACTGTCGCGCACCTGCCCGGGCGCCCCAAGGTTGCCATTTTGAGTCGGCTGGCCCGCGTCGCCGTGCGGATTTCCGCCCGCCTGACCGGATTGGCCCCGGTACGCTGTGAAAAAGACGACCAGGGCGTCCCGCAGCCCAGCAACGGGATCTACTGGTCAGTGGCCCACAAGCCGGAGTGGGTGGCCGGCGTTGTGGCGGCGGCACCGGTGGGTATCGACATCGAAAAAATTCGCCCCCAAACAGATAGCCTGTATCGCCGCATCGCTGGGCCGCAAGAATGGCGACTGGGGGCGGGTCAGGCCAAAACCCACTTGTTCTACAGGGTATGGACCGCCAAGGAAGCCGTATTGAAGGCGGAAGGGCTCGGTCTGCGCGGTCTGGCACGCTGTCGGCTCACGGCCATTGCCGATCAGGACCGGATGCGGCTCCGATTTGACCAGCACGCCTGGACGATCGTCCATCATGATCTGCCCAACCATGTGGCGGCCCTGACCCTGGTGGCGGACTGCATCCGTTGGCAGATCAATCCCGGCTGGTGTTAGTGGCGGTTTCCATACCGCATCCATGGCATCGGTTAGAAGATCGTCCCGATTGAAAAACCACTCAGGATCGGAATCGTGGCCGGTATCGGGATCGACGCGTTCCCGTTTTTTGTCGTTAATCCAAAAAGCGCAATTCGATACCGAAACCGAAAGCGACACTGATTCTGATTGCAGGGCCGATATGAACCGGGGATCCTCGAGGGGCGCAGGGCCCATGGCATCATCATCCCGGGGGGGGCTAACTCAAGGTGTGATGGTGGGTAGCGACTCGATTTTAAAGATCGAACTGCATTTCTTACAACGGGTGGTGATGCCGAGCTGATCGTTTCGAATTTTAAAGCGCTGCCCACAGTGAGGGCAGGCCGTTTTGGCGTAAACTGGCGCGGGTGGGGTCTGGCGGTTGGTTTCGGCGGCCAGCTGAACCGTTTCCGGATCGAGAAGGCCGTTGGTGGTCGCATTGGTTTCTTCTACGGCCCGGCGCTTCTTTTCCAGATAAGCTTCATACTTATTGAAAATGATCCCACAGCGAAGACATTCGGGCGCCTCGGCCTGGTTTTGAAATCCGCATTTGGGGCAGGGTTTGGGTTCGCCCTCGGTGGCGTCTGGCGAAGACGCCTTTTCTTTCGCGGCAGGTTCTTTCGCCGCAGGTGCTTCCACCATTGGCGTTTCGGCCGGCACTTCATGGACCTCGATCTCAGGGGGCCGTTCGGGGGCGGCAACACTTTCCGGCGGCACGGGGGGGGCTGTTCCGGAAGCCCGCGCCATTTTCTTTTCGACGTAATGAAAGTCGATTCCACACTGGGAACATTCACGTTCCTCAGGCTGGCGGGGATGATCACATCGCGGACATTTCATGCCAAACTCCGGACCTGGGTGCGCGCTTGGGCCTATAAAGCCGACGGGTAACTCGAAAGCCGATGCCTGTTCCAACGAATGGGACGAGAATAACAGAAAAAGAAAACGCTGTCAAAAACAGATGGGCATAAAATCGGGGGCTTAGGCCGTGAACACGGGCTTTGGCACATGGGGCCCGGATCTTCTCTTGCAAGCACGGCGGGCTTTGCGTATAGTACATGCGGTCATATTCATAACGTAAAATCAACAGCTTATAAGTTTAGATCTTGAAGCGGGCACATTCCCGGGAAGGAGATTCCATGCGCCACCTGAATCTTTACGATCTATTTGGCCGCAATGCGGCCCTGTACGGAAACCGCCCCGCTTTAGTGGACGAAAAGGGCACCCTGAATTTCAAGGATCTGCGCCAGCGCGTCGCCCGCACGGCGGCAGCCTTGAAGCATCAGGGTATCCAACCGGGCGATCGTGTGGCCGTGCTGGCCTTCAACAGCCGCCGCTATATTTATCTCCTTGGCGCGGCGGCCCGCTTGGGAGCGATCCTCGTACCGTTGAACTGGCGTCTGTCGGAGG
Source organism: Desulfobacterales bacterium (assembly GCA_050114115.1). GTDB lineage: Bacteria > Desulfobacterota > Desulfobacteria > Desulfobacterales > UBA5852 > JABZFP01. The sequence continues at coordinate 4,399 of JASFTA010000223.1, forward strand.
AAGAGCTGCTATTCATCCTGAAGGACGCCCAACCCGGCCTTCTGTTTTATGACCCGCCGCATGCCCCGGTGGCCACTCAACTGGCGCAAAGCTGTGAGCAATCAATGGAAGCCGTCGATCTGGA
>JASFTA010000224.1:0-4510 GCA_050114115.1 Desulfobacterales bacterium
GGACAATTTTTAATGGATCGCTAAAACCATGACGACCATGATCCCCCTCACCGTCCGCTCCCACTATTCCCTCATGCACGGCACCGCTTCCGTTCAAGCCCTCTGCCGGGCGGCCCGCCGGATGGGCTATGATCGACTGGCGCTGACCGACACCGACAACCTCTACGGGTTGTGGCCTTTTCTGGCGGCCTGCCGGCGGGAAGGCCTGACCCCCATCGTGGGGGCGGAGATAAGCGAGCCCGGGAGCCGGCGCCGGGGGATCGGCCTGGTGGAAGACGCCCGGGGCTATCGAAACCTCTGCCGACTCCTGACCCGCCGCCACCTGGAGCCCGATTTCCGTCTGGCAACGGCCCTGCCGCCCCTGGCCCGGGGGCTCACCGTCCTGACCGCCGATGTCGGTCTTTTAAGACGTTGGCATGCCGCCGGCGTCCGGGTCGTGGCCGCCATGCCGCGCCGGCCGTTGTCCGCCGCCCACCCTCTGCGGGTGACCGCGGCCCGGCGGGGCGTTCCGGTGGTGGCCACGCCGGACAGCTTCGGCGTTCACCCCGACGATTACCCCCAGCATCGACTGCTCAGGGCCATTGCGAACCACACGACGCTCTCCCGGCTGGGCGACACCGACGTGGGCCCGGACGATGCCTGGTTGGCCCCGCCGCAAATCTATGCGCAGCGCTTCGCACCCTGCCCCCAGGCGCTGGAGGCCACCCACGCGGTCGCCGAACGCCTGGCCTTTACCGGCCCGGCCTTCGGCATTGTCATGCCGCCCTGGGCGGATGCCCGGGGACGTTCGGCCCTTGACGCCCTGCGCACGGCCGCCTACCGCGGAGCCGCCCAACGCTACGGCCGCGAGCTGCCGGAACCGGTCGTGGAACGCCTGGAACACGAACTGCGGATCGTGGCCGCGATGGGCTTCTGCGCCTATTTTCTGATCGTCCGGGATATTGTCCGGCACAGTCCGCGCACCTGCGGCCGCGGATCGGGCGCGGCTTCCCTGATCGCCTACTGTCTCAAGATCACCAACGTCTGCCCGTTGAAGCACAATCTGTATTTCGAACGTTTCCTCAACCCGGGACGCCAGGATCCGCCCGACATCGATGTGGATTTTGCCTGGGACGAACGCGACGGCGTCCAGCAGGCGGTCCTGGCGCAGTTCCCGGGCCACGCGGCCATGGTGTGCAACCACGTGCTGTTCCAGCCGCGCCTGGCCGTGCGGGAAACGGCCAAAGTCTACGGCCTGACCGAGGGCGAGATCGCCCGGGTCACCAAGCGCCTGCCCTGGTACTGGCGCCTGGAGCGCCCCGACACCGAACTGCTTCACGCCGTGCAGGCACGGCCCGAGGCCCGGGCCCTCGACTTTCCCCCGCCCTGGCCCGCCATTCTGTCCCGGGCCCAGCGTCTGGTGGGCGCCCCGCGCCACCTTGCGGTGCATTCCGGCGGTGTCGTGATCACCCCGGACCCCATCGAGAACTACGTCCCGGTGGAACGGGCCCCCAAGGGCGTGCCCGTCATCCAGTGGGAAAAGGACGCCACCGAGGATGCCGGACTGGTGAAGATCGACCTCCTGGGAAACCGCAGCCTGGCGGTCATCCGGGATGCCGTCGCCAATCTGCGCGCCAACGGCGAAGACTTCGACGAAGACCGCTGGGTGCCGGAAGACGATTTCAGCACCCAGCAGACCGTGGGCCGGGGGCAGACCATGGGCTGCTTCTATATCGAAAGCCCGGCCATGCGTCTGCTGCAGCAAAAAGCCGGTGTGGGCGATTTCGAACACCTGGTAATCCACAGCAGCATCATCCGTCCGGCGGCCAACGACTTTATCCAGGAATATCTTCGTCGGCTGCACGGGGCGCCCTGGGACCCGATCCATCCCCTTCTGGCCGATGTGCTCAATGAAACCTTCGGGATCATGGTCTATCAGGAGGATGTCTCTCGCACGGCCGTGGCCCTGGCCGGGTTTGCTCACGCCGAAGCCGACCGTCTGCGCAAGGTCATGTCCAAAAAAGACCGGGAATTTCATCTGCAGGACTTCCGCACGCGCTTTTTTGCCGGGGCGCGGGCCCGACGGATCCCGGCCGACACCATCCGGGCCGTCTGGGAGATGATGATGAGCTTCAGCGGCTATTCCTTCTGCAAACCGCATAGTGCGTCCTACGCCCAGGTGTCTTTTCAGGCGGCCTACCTCAAGGTTCACCACCCGGCCGCGTTCATGGCGGCGGTCATCAGCAACCAGGGTGGATTCTACAGCACCTTCGCCTATGTATCCGAAGCGCGGCGTCTGGGGCTCGTCATCCGGCCGCCGAATGTCAACCGCAGCGGTGAACGCTGGCACGGAAAACAAAATATCCTGCGGGTGGGCCTTATGGCCGTCAAGGGATTGCGCACCGCCACCCGGCGCCGCTTGATCGCGACCCGTCGGCAAGCAGCCTTTGAAAATCCGGCGGACTTTTTCGAGCGGGTCCGGCCGGACGCCGACGAAGGCCGGGCCCTGATCCACAGCGGTGCCCTGGATCGGCTGGCGCCGGAGGCCAACCGCGCCGCCCTCATGTGGTCGCTGGCCTGCTGGCAGCACCGGCGGATGCCGGCCTTCCAGCAGGGACGGCTCTTCGCCCCGCCGCCGGAAAACCGTCGCCCGCGGTTTCCGCAGGAAGATCCGCTGATCCGCCGGCGACATGAGTTCGCGGTCCTGGGGTTTCTATGCGACCGTCACCCGCTGACGTTTTATCGGGCGATGCTGGAAAACAGCGGCGCGCTCACGGCGGTCGGTCTGGCAAGCCGCCTGGGGCGCCGGGTACGATTCGGGGGGTGGCTCGTAACGGGCAAGGTCGTTCACACCAAACAAGGGGAGCCCATGGAGTTTCTGACCTTCGAGGATGAAACCGGCATCGTCGAGACCACCTTTTTCCCGGCGGTCTATCACCGTTTCTGCCACATGCTCGACCGGGGCCGCCCGTATCTTCTGAACGGACGCGTGGAACAGGACTGGGGGGCGCTCACCTTGACCGTGACACAGGTGTCCCCGCTGCCACCGCTGAAGGCCCTGACCCGGAAAACCGCCGATCGGCCGGATGGGCCGTGCGGAAAAAAGCAGCCAACCGCGTGCGCCTTAGACGCCGGAACCGGATGAGGTCGCTTTGGGCATTATAATTTGGAATTGACAAGCGGTTCAAAATCCGTAGGCTGAACGGACACCCACGGCGGACATCCAATCAACGGCTTGCGACACAGGGTCTACCGGGGGGGCGGGGACTCCGATCGCGCACCCATCGTCAGGAGGAAAATCATGCAACCGGAAAACCGTTTGGCACTGCTGGCCGTTCTGGCCGCCATCGCTAGCTTCATTGCCTGTGCCGCCCCGATCACCTATCCCGTCCGCATCACCTACACCGGCCAGGCGCCGATCGCCACAGATGACATCGGCCAGGCCGCACTCCAGGTGCTGCAGGACGAACGCGGCCGCCAGGATGCCTATCGCCTGGGCCGGCGGAAAGTCGGCACCGGCGCCTTCGAACGCTACGTGTCCGCCCCGGATAATGTTGCCCTGTCGATCAGCGACGCCCTGGCCGAATTGCTGCAACGCAAGGGGCTCCAGGTCGGACAGATCAAGGGCTGGGACTTTTCCCCGGAAGACATGCTGGCCCGGGCCGGTGGCAACGACTTTCTGATCGGCGGGGTCATCCGCAGGTTCAATTGCGAGGCCGAAAAAGGTCTCATGCACACCCGTATGATCATGGAAATCGAATTGGAACTGCAGATCGGACGCGTCGGTTTAAAGACGGTGGACCGCCGGCCGGTGGACATCCGCATGGAGCGCACCGAGCCTACTTTCGGACCGGATAAATTTCAGTATTTTATGAACGACATGCTGGCGCAGGTGCTGGAAAAGGGTCTGAAAGATGTCCCCTAGTGTCTATGCCGAAACAGCATCTTTCGGCCCAGGCCCGTGTTCTCACCCTTTTGAAATCCTCGACGAAGCCGGGCTGCGCATCGCTGGCGCGATGCCGACGGCGGCGGCGGTATAAAAATCACTGCGGTTTGTTGAACACCGACCATCATATAAAATGGGGGTGAAATCCCGCCGCAGGGCGGGAGCCTGAACCGCAATCTACTATTTCGGGATGGACACGCCAATCGTCCGGCGGCTCAGACCACGTTTTGCAGACATCCCCGGACCTGTTTGAAAAGCGCCGGTGACAGGGCCAGTAAATGCACGTCGCCGGCATCGCCCTCCAGATATTCGGCAATCGGAAAATTCGTGCCGTCCATGCGCATGAACTTCCCCCCCGCCGCTTGCATGATCACCCGCACGGCCGCCAAATCCTGATAAGATTCATGGGCGATCAGGGCCGCCTCGGCCCGTCCCATGGCCACATAACAGATATGCGCTGAGGTGCACCCCAGGTTGAGATGTTTGCCCGGAAAAGTGCTGCGGTAGTATTGATGAAAGCGGGAAAAGTTGAGTAAAACGCTTTCGTCGTTGATGCTTTCCTGGGAGGAGACCCGGATCGGGGAA
>JASFTA010000225.1:0-4498 GCA_050114115.1 Desulfobacterales bacterium
GACCAGCTGTTAACGTCCCTTCAGAAAAGTGATTTACTTCCACAGGGTGCGCCTCACGAATTTAACAAAAAACATTATCTGGATTATGTGGATGGCAAGCCCCGCTATGATGGGGTTAGCGCTTTTTTAGACGCCCTGGGATCTGGCGATGATCGTCTATCAACAAAAGTAGCAGTTCGAGTTCAGGATAAATCGGCAGGCGATATGAGCGCCTCAGCCCTTATTCAATTTATGACCTCGAGGATAAAAGCGAATACGCTGCCTCTGCCGCCAACAATGACATTCGACGAGTTGCACGCATTGGTAGAACAGCGGGCCAATGAGCCGGCCAAACTTACCGAACTTTTTGATCAGAGTGCCATGGTTTCGGACCATCTTGATATGTTACTTGAAATACTTGCCCAAAGACCGTTAGCGTTAGATATCATAATTGTTCGCAAGGTCGGCGATATAAAAGATGCCTGGATCAATGACAAACTGGAAGATGATGCCGTTGAAATTGTAAAGTTTCACCATACCGTCGACTTGATTAAAGCGGCCACGGCCAAAGGCGTCCAAGTTGCTCTGGCTTCGTCAAGTAAGAACGCCAAGAAAGTCCTCAGGAAGGCCCACCTGTTGGATTTATTTGACGAACATTTAATTATTGATGGCCTTGTTCGTGAAGAAATGGGCCTGGAAGGAAAACCATCGCCTGATATTTTTGTCGAAGCCGCCAGAAGAATGGGCGCACCTGTGCATCGCGCAATCGTTTTTGAAGATGCCCGTTCAGGGGTCGAAGCCGGCAAGAGGGGTAATTTTGGTCTGGTGATTGGCATTGCCCGTTCGGGCAACCAACAAGAACTAAGAGAAAATGGCGCTGATATTGTTATAACGGATATAGGGGAATGGCAAAACCCGCTCCAGGAAATGAATAACTGGTTTGAAAATAGGCTTCAGGCAACTTGTCAGCGACTGATTTATAGGGGGACTCCGATGGGACGGGATCCTGAGGCGGATCCGGATTTGTTGAAAGCCAGATTCAGGGCCGAGCAGGCTCTGCAAACTGTGGGCAATGGCTATTTCTGCACAAGGGGAGCAGATTATGAAGAGGAGCAAGGGCCCGATTCGTGGGGTTATGCCGGAACGTACTTCTCTACGATTCGCAATACCCGCAAATCGGTTGTTGATGGACAGCCCGTTTATAATGAAGACTTGGTAAATTGCATTAATTGGCTTCCCGCCACCTTTAAAATTGATGATCATGATTGGTTTCAACCCCATGCTGCCGAACTTCTGAGCTATGTCAAGGAGCTTGATTTCAGAGATGGAACTTTTACCCGTACGCTGGGTTTTCGCACTCTCAATGGAAAGAAAACGGAAGTTGTTGCCCGCCATTGTGTGAGCATGGCGGATAAACACCTGGCGGCCGTTGAATATAGTATTAAACCGATTAACTATGCAGGTGTGGTCACGGTTAAGACCGGTCTACATGCCGATCATATAAATGATGGCGTTGCGCGCTATGCCAAACTTGATCAGCAGCACTTAAAAAGAATTGCCGAAGGCGGAGATAACAAGGGGATCTCTTTTGTAAGGGTGCAAACGGACCCATCCCGGGTACCGGGAAAAGACCTGCGACCAGCCGAAATTACAGCCGCGGCACGTGTTGTTGCTGAACTGGAAGGGAAAACACTCAGGCCGATTTTCGAGGTGACCGCAACAGATCGCCGTGCCGATACGTCTTTCAGTCAGCACGTCGGACCTGGACAGACGCTTACGGTGCACAAGATGGTCGGTCTGCACACCGCTAAGGGCCGTCTGGGAAAACCTGAAACGCTGGCAAACGCTTATCGCACGATTGCCCATGTTGATTCATTTTCGGAAGTCCTTGAGCCCTCGGCAGTCAAATGGGATGCCATCTGGGACAAAGCCGGTGTGGAAATCGTGGGAGACCGGCTGGGGCAGCAAGCTTTGAATCTCGCTGCCTACCATCTGTTTGTTATGGGTTCGGAACACAACGACGGCGGGATTGGCCCACGCGGTCTTACCGGAGAAACTTACCGGGGCCATGAATTCTGGGATGATATTCTGTACTATCCGGGAATTTCGTTGCAACTTCCCCAGGTCGCCCGATCTCTTCTGAGCCATCGTTACGATGGACTGATGGCAGCGCGCAAGGCGGCCCGGAAGAACAATTTTCAGGGCGCCATGTATCCCTGGCAAGCCGGCATTGAAGGCGATGAACAGACTCAGGTTACGCGCTTCAATCCGGTATCTGGAAAATGGGACCCCGACAATAGCTGCCTTCAGCGCCATGTATCTCTGGCAATTGCCTATACGGTAATTGATTTTCTGGAAACAACCGGTGATCTGGCGTTCAGAAGCCAGGGCACCGAAATGGTTCTTGATATCTGCCGTTTTTTCTCCAGCATGTGTGAACTTGATGCGGTCACCGGTAAATATTCAATTGACGGTGTTATGGGACCCAACGAGTTCCATGAAGGTCTTGAGAAAAAAGGTGTTAAGGATAACGCCTATACCAATATTATGCTGGCCTGGACCCTGGAGAAAGTTGAACAGTTAGTGGAGGAGCTCAAAGCTAATGCCCCTTCGGAAATTGAAAGCGCTTATGTCAATATGGGGGTCACCGCAGAAGGAATGGAGGGCGCCTATGATCATTGGCGCAAACTTCGTCGCAATCTGGCCCTTCATCTCAATGAAGAAGGCGTCATTGCCAATCACGCTGAATGGTTCCATCTAAAAGGTCCCGATGAAGTCCGAAACTTGTCGATCGACCTGAATGGTCAGGCGCAAGACCTGTATTCAATTGTTTACAAACCGGGGCGAGCTGACCGCCGCATTAGAGCGGCCGGGTTGGACCCTGACGATTATCAGGTGCAGAAACAAGCGGACACATTGATGGCCTATTATCTTCTGGGACCTGATGAACTAAAACGGGTTGTCAGGATGATGGGATATGAGCTGCCCGAGGATCATTTGCCGAAGAATCTTGACCATCATTTGCCGCGCACTTCACATGGTTCGACGTTAAGTTATATTACCCATGCGATGGTGCTGGCTAACGCGGGCCGAATTGCTGAGAGTTGGCACTTCTACCGACAAGCGCTTATCAGCGATTTGGCGGATATACAGGGGGGCACGACGGCCGAGGGTATTCACCTGGGCGTAATGGGTGGCTGCTTGAAAGGTGTTGTTACCAACTTTGCCGGTTTCGATTGGGATCGGGGCAATCTTGCGATCAATCCGAATTTACCTGAAGAATGGGAATCGCTCAAGTTCAGTGTCCTCATCAGGGGCGATCGTTACTATTTCGAGGCCTGCAGGCAAGAGCTTACCCTCAAAGTTGTTCCGGACGCTGGGGCGTCCCCGGAAAAAGATCAGTTCGTTATTGGGGTGCAGGGTCGCCCTGAGATCCTCGTCTACGATCGCGAGTCTTCTTTCCGGATTTAGATGCTTAGGTATCCGGCCCCACCCGCGCCGCAAGGTGTCAAGCCACGCGCATTGTCTCACTCAGGTGGATAAGGTGTAACCTCCCAATCTTCGGTTATCTTATGGGTCACATTGGACCAGAGCGCTCGGACCGCTCGGCATTCGCGTTCAAGGACTTTCATCCGGTGTTCATTGATTTTTTCTTTACCCCTATCTTTTTGGGCCTCCAGGTTAAATTGCTTCGCGCTCATCGCAATAATACGCGTTGCTTGGGATTCGCCGGTATTGAGCGCCCCGATGAGGGCCGCATAGAGACCATCGAAAATCAATACGCGTTTGCCCTCCATATTCAGGGTAATGTCCTTAATGGGCCGGGATCCGTCTTCGTTGATAACAACAATGGGAACCGTGACGGGATGGCCTTGCTCGAAACAGGACATGATTTCTTTAATTTTGGGCCGATTCATTTCATTTAAGCCTACGTTGTTATCGTAATCTTCCGCTCTCTTGGCTTCACGTTCTTCGGGGGTTGTCACGTACGCATTGTCAAATGACCACGCAACCGTTGCGACCTTCTGCTTTTCCAGGATTCCCCCTACGAGATAGGCCACCTCGCTCTTGCCGGTACCGGATTCGCCCCCCACAGCCAATATGACTTTATCGGTAGCCTTAAGCGCTTCAAGGATAACGCGGACAAGTTCATTGGCGGCTTTCTCGTGACCAGCTGTAATTCTTAGTTTATCCAGTGAGACGGGATCGGTTACCCATCGTACCTGTTCGTCCTGGTTAGCATTCGCATTTTCCTCTTTGATGTTGTTTCGCATATCGATCTTCCTCAAATACGACGTCGCCATGGTGCTGGGCGTAGGCATTTATGTAAAAGTGTTTTCACCCTTCCTTTAACGCCCGATGGCAGTGTCAGGGCCTTCTTCAAAAAGCGCGCATCTCATTTAGTCGGTTGCACGTTTTTATCCGGCGGCGCTGGTTGGGCACCAACAAAAAAAATTTATAACAGGCGTGAAATCCCGCCTCGGTTGAGCGGGCCCCTCGAAGGCGACCTGAGGCTTTG
>JASFTA010000226.1:0-4475 GCA_050114115.1 Desulfobacterales bacterium
AGTCTGGTTCCTGCAGCAGTCACCCCATCCGAAGTTAGAAGTTTCAGCCGTCGGGTCCACCGCGCGAGACATGGTGACAACACCCGTCCGGCCATGGCCGGCACGCGGCTACATCCCACCCACCGCCGGTGACAGCGCGACATTGTCGCCGTCCTGAAGAATCGTATCCATGGCCGCAATACGGCTGTTGACGAAAATGATCTTAACCGCTTCAGCGGCGATACCGGCCTGTTTTAGTAAACCGGCGACATTCAGGCCGCGGGGCAGATGGTGTGTGGTGGCGTCGTCGAAATGGCATCGATCTGTATCGGCGAGGGTTGCAAAACATTTTAATTTGATATTCATCGTAGATCTCCCGTAAAGGTTTTTGGTTTAACATTCAAAACATCGGCATTTCTCGACAGCATGCAAGCATTAATGATTGGTGTGGAAATAGGGAAACAAACCTATCATTATCGCTCGGCTACGATATTAACGTGCTCCCGAGTTGCAGTTCGGAAAGCAACTTGCCAGGAGAAGCGGCCGGATTTATGGTCTGAAAGATTGCAATCGATCGCCGTGTTTGGCTGGAAATAACCGAAGGCGTCAAGCGCTTCCCGTCCTCAGCAACCAACCGGAACGTAAAGGACCAACCGTGGCCATCGACACCCACGTCAACAAGATACGCGGCATGCTCTACGGCCAGTGCATCGGCGATGCCCTGGCCATGCCGGTGCACTGGTACTACAATCGCCAGGCGCTTCAAGCGGATTATGGACGCGTGACAGATTTCATGGCGCCGCGTAATCCCCACCCTGACAGCATCCTGTGGCGCTCACACTACCAGGCAGCCAACGCCCGGGGGGAGATCCTTCACGACCAAGCCCGCTATTGGGGACGGCGGAACGTTCATTATCACCAGTTTCTGCAAGCCGGCGAAAACACGCTGAACGTCAAAATTGCCAGACTGCTGATGGCATCCCTTATCGCCAACGGCACCTATGATCCTGATGATTTTCTGGCCCGTTATATTGACTTCATGACCACGCCCGGACGTCACCGCGACACCTACATCGAAGAATGCCACCGCCACTTTTTCGCCAACTATGCCCGGGGTCGACCGGCGAAAGCTTGCGGGGCGCACGAAAAACACATCGGCGGCCTGGTGGGCATCATCCCGCTGATCGGATTTTACGCCCTTCTCCCCGAAAAGGCGCAGGAAACGGTCCGAACCCATTTGGCCCTTACCCATCCGGGCCCCCGCATGATCACCGCCGGAACGTTGTTGACGACCCTGCTCCTGCGCATCCTGAACGGTACAACGCTGGAGGATGCCCTGTGGGCGGAGATCGACCGCCAGCAGAATCCGCTCCTGGGCCATCCTTTCCGCCGATGGCGGGAACAACCCGACGGGGTAATTATCGGCCGGTATCTGAGCACCGCCTGCTATGTGGAAGATGCGGTGCCGGCGGTGATCTATCTGGCGCTTAAATATCATCGGAATCCGGAAGAAGCCCTCGTCGTCAACACCAATCTGGGCGGCGACAATGCCGCCCGCGGCGCCGTGTTGGGGGCCCTCCTGGGCGCTGCCGGCGGGATGCAGGCATTCCCGCAACGCTGGATAGACGGGCTTTACAATCCACCGCCCGATCTTAAACCCCGCTGAGGGGCGGCCGCGGCCGCCCCCGAGCGATCGGCCGGCCGGCGCACCGAACGCCGCCGGACCTTTCGGCCGCGGCTTTTCGTTCGCGGCGAAAACCAGTAATAGCGCTGACGGGAAAATGGCCCCGACAAAATCCCGTTTCAGGCGTCTTTACCAAAAGCTCGAGAGACGGCTTGCGAAGACCGAGGAATGAGGCGTACTTTTTAGAAGCCATCTGAAAATCAGGATTTTTGTTCGAGATCAAGGCGAGGCCGAGAATCAACCCGCAGGCATACTCTAGTATGTCGAGGACTTGAGACGAGGGCTCAACGCCGCTATCGGGCAAAAAGACTTTTTTGAGATGCTTCTAATTCGCCGCAACGACGAGGGCTGAAGCGTAACGCCGATATCGGACTGTTTACGAACCCGTCAGGAAAGGAGAATCGCCACCATGCAGCCCATCGGTCCCGTCAATGTACTCTACCCCATGCCAACCACCCTGGTGGGCACCATGGTCAACGGTAAGCCCAATTTCCTGGCCGTTGCCCATGTGGGCATTTTAAACCACGGCACCCCGCAGTATCTTTCCATCGGCCTGCACAGGTCCCATTATTCCAACGCCGGCATCCACGCCAACCGGACTTTCAGCATCTGCCTGCCCTCCGCCAACCTCATGGTGGAGACCGACTACTGCGGTATCATGACCGGCAAGAAAACCGACAAGGCCGCCCTGTTCGATGTCTTTTACGGGGAACTCCAGACAGCCCCCATGATCCGTGAATGCCCCCTGAACATGGAAATGAAGCTGCACGATGTCCTGGTTTTCGAGGCCCACGAAATCTTTGTGGGCGAGTTGGTTCAGACCCACGCCGACGACGCGGTGCTGCGTGACGGCAGGGTCGATATTAAGCGCCTGCAACCCCTGCTGTTCGACATGGCCAGCAAAAAGTACTGGGCCCTGGGGACGGCCCTGGGTGCCTGCTGGAATGCGGGCAAAGCACTCAAACGCCAAGGGGCGGGCCATCAAACCTGATTGGACAAAAAGCGCGGATGCCGTTTTCCGGACTTTTTGTGCTCCGGCCGCACCGCAGCTGGATGTTGGCACCGGCGTGCCTATTCTGCCTTTACCGTAGCCTGCAATGGCCGCCTTGTGATATGGGGATCCTGACTTCTGTTATCAATTCGGCATCCCTTTGAAGGAAACGTGCCATGACCCAGAAGACAAACTGGAAGGTCAGCAACGATTTCGAGGCCTTCTGCATGGAAATTATCAAGGCCTACCCCGAGGCCATCGGAGTGGCCTATAAGGGGCTGGACTGCGGCTGTGCCCTCGTGTGCGGTGTTTCGGCCGGCTCCCAACCCTTGGGACCGTTGCGCTATCTGTCCGGTCAGCCCAGAAAGCCCGGTCGGCGGCAGCCCATCTGTTTGAAGTGCAAGTTCGACGACGGTCTGCGCGGCCGCGTCGTGCATGAAGGGATCTTCTGGCCGGGGACCGTTGATGAACGTCCCGATATCGAACTTCGCAACCTGATCGGGCGGAGCGTTTTCGGACCCCACTACGAGGAAAAGGCTTGATCCCGCCTTGGGCGCCCCTCTCCACCCCACCGCGGGGATAAGACCATGAATCCTCCCCCGAACACGGCCGCCGTCCCTGAATATGCGATCCGTTACCTGGTCCGCGGCCCCCGGCGCGGAAGTCCGCCGCCCCCCTTCGCCGAGGCTGTGGCGCAAAGGGTCCGGCGGTTCCACCGCCGGTTGCCGGACTATCGCCCCACCGATCTCGTGCGCTTGACCGGGCTGGCCCGTTCGTGGGGTCTCGCCGACATTTGGGTCAAGGACGAATCCCAACGCTTCGGCCTCAAGGCCTTCAAGGTGCTGGGCGGCAGCTATGCCGTCGCACGCCGGGTGTGCGCCCGACTGGGGGTGGCGCTCGAAACTATCGACTACCACGATCTGACCGGCGAAGAACTGCGCCGGCGCCTCGGCCGTATCACCCTGGCGACGGCCACCGACGGTAATCATGGTCGGGGCGTGGCCTGGACGGCCGAGCAGTTGATGCAGCCGGCCATCGTCTTCATGCCCAAGGGTTCGGCGCGCGCGCGTGTGGAAGCAATCCGGGCCCATGGCGCCACCGTGGAGGTCACCGACCGCAACTATGACGATACGGTGCGCCTGGCCTGGCAGCAGGCCCAGACCAACGGCTGGGAGGTCATCCAGGATACCGCCCGGGAGGGCTACACCGAAATTCCGCGTTGGATCATGCAGGGCTACCTGACCCTGGGTCTCGAGGCCGTGGAGCAGATGGCGGCGGCCGGACGACGCCCAACCCACGTCATGCTCCAGGCCGGCGTGGGCGCCTTTGCCGGAGCCCTGATGGGCTTCCTGGTCAACGTTTATCGCCACAACCCGCCCCGGTTCATCGTCGTGGAGCCGAAACGCGCCGCCTGCATTCTGGCATCGGCGGCCGCCGGCGACGGGCGTCCTCATACCGTGGGCGGCGATCTGAACACCATCATGGCCGGGCTGGCCTGCGGCGAGCCCAATCCGGCAACCTGGGATATCCTGCGGGATTTTACCAGCGGCTATGTCAGCTGCGGCGACTTCGTGGCCGCCAACGGCATGCGCATTCTGGCCCATCCCCTGCCCGGCGATGTGGCGGTGGAGGCCGGCGAGTCAGGTGCGGTGGGCATCGGTCTGCTGGATCTTCTGGTCAACGCGCCCGCGCTGGCAGGCCTGAAACGCGAACTGGCGATCGGCCCCGATACCACCCTGCTGTGCTTCAACACCGAAGGGGCCACCGATCCCGCCAACTATCGCAAAATCCTCTGGTACGGCCACTATCCCCTGCCCGACG
>JASFTA010000227.1:0-4433 GCA_050114115.1 Desulfobacterales bacterium
ATTATCAATGCAAATGCGCTTTTTCGTAGGCCTGCAGGTCTTTGAGAAAATCCCGGCAGGTCTGGTAGCGGTCCGCTTGACGATAAGCCGTCGCTTTCAAAACGATCCGGTCCAAATCTTCATTCACGTCCGCGTTGAGCTCCGAAGGCAGTTTCAGGAAATAACCCTCTTGGCGTTTAACCTTCTGCTTGAGCAGCGTCATCTTGGAATCGAACGGCGGCAGTGGCAAATCGGGTGAAAGCATCTTGAACAGCATGGTCCCGGTGGCGTAGATGTCACTGCGACCATCCACGCCCCGTCCCAGGATCTGCTCCGGCGGCATATAGACCGGCGTGCCCTGGACCATGGGCAGCTTTTCATCCTCGGCCCGCAGAACCTTGGCGACGCCAAAATCCGTGATCAGCGGCCGCTGGGTATGTTTCTCGACCAACACGTTATCCGGTTTGATGTCCCGATGGACGATCTCCATCTGGTGGGCGTAGTCCAGAGCTTCCAGGACCAGGCCGCAGACGCGGACCGCCTCGCCCACCGGTATGGTGCGGCGCGAGGGCAACAGATTTTTTTTGGCCATGCTGATCATGCGCGCCAGCGATTGGCCCTCCACCAGCTGCATGGTGAAAAAAAGAAACGCGTCGGTTTCGCCGACCTCGTAGACCGGGATAATGTTGGGGTGCGAGAGAATCGCCGCCGATTCGGCTTCGGACTGGAAACGCTCGGCCGTTTTGGCCGTCATGAGACTCTTGGGCAGAATTTTAAGCGCAATTTGGCGTTTGAGGGTCCGCTGATAGGCAATGAAAACAATGGCCATCCCCCCGCGCGCCAGCTCTTTCAGGATAGTGGAAGTGCCCACCTCTTTACCGATCAGGTGATCCACTTTAATTTTGGCAATGCTGGTCATCTAACCCCATCCCCGTGTCGGCGGCAAACCCGCCACCGCGGCGCGCCGGTCGTCGAACTAAAAGGGTTTAGACATCGAACCCTTTGATTATTTTATGTATTACAATTATCTTCGAAGGTCAAACCATGTCTTTAACAAGGAGCGGTAGCATGCCGTGAAGCAGCCCCTTTCCACGGCTTTTGACATCCGAACGATCGTCGTTAGCATAGTGTCCATCTATATTTTAGTGGGCACGGTTCCATTTTAATCGAACGATCGCCATTTGAAAAGAATCTGTCTGAGACGAGATGAATCGAACCCGGGAGACCCGATGTTGAATGCATTCCGCCAAACCAAACTAAAACCCCATCCAATCCTTTGGGCGCTTGTTGTTATGACGCTGGCGCTGACCGTCAAGGTCAATGCTTTCGAAGCCGTTCACCAACTCGAAGTGCAACTCGACCCCCTCCGCCAGAGGCTTGTGGGGGTCGATCGCATTGCGGTTGGCAGCGAGGCCCCGTCCACCCTGCGGATCTTCCTGGGCCCCGATGTGGTTGTCGATCATCTAAAGGTCAACGGCGCCGCGGCGGCCTATGTCCGGCACCCGAACGGCATCGTGATTGAAACCCTTGTCGACGGTGAACCCCGCGCACGCCGGCTGGAAATTCACTATCACGGTCGCTTTGACGACACCGCTCCGAGCGATCCGGTCAATACCGACAACCCGGGATACGGGGTGACCGCGACGATTTCGCCGCAGGGAAGCCTGCTGCTGCCCGGAGCCGGCTGGTATCCGTCCCTGGACGGGGCTCGCGAACGCTTACGGATTGAAGTCGTGGGGCCGCCCGGAACCCGTTCCGTCACCGCCGGCCGCCCAGTTGAGGCCGCGCCGCGCCCCGGCTTTTCCGTCTCGGCCTGGCAAATCGACAATCCGGCCGAACGACTGGCCCTGGTTGCGGGCGATTTTACGGTGCGAACCCAGCAGGACGGGCATCTGCAGGCGGCGACCTATCTCTTGAACGACGACCCGGCCCTGGCGGATCAATACCTGCAGGCCTCGCTCAACTATCTGGCGGGCTACGAAACACTCTTCGGGCCCTATCCGTTCGAAAAGTTCGCCGTGGTGGAGAGCTTCTTTCCCACAGGCTATGGCTTTCCGTCCTACACCCTGATCGGCGGTCGCGTGCTGCGGCTGCCGTTTATTATTCGCACCAGTCTGGGACACGAGATCGCCCACTGCTGGTGGGGCAATGGGGTGCTTATCGATTTCAAGGGTGGCAATTGGAGCGAGGGCTTGACCACCTATGTTTCCGACTACCGCTATCAGGAGCAAACCAGCGCCGCCGCGGCCCGCAACTATCGTCTGCAGATGCTGCGCAACTACACCGAGCTCGTCCCCGTCGAAAAGGACTTTCCCCTGGCACGTTTCAGCAGTCGCCGCGATCCCCTGACCAAGGCCGTCGGGTACGATAAAGCCACCATGGTATTCCACATGCTGCGCCAGCGCGTCGGTGATGCGGTTTTCTGGGCCACCCTGCGCACCATCGCCGAGGAGCGTATGTTCCAGGCCACGTCCTGGGAGGATATTCGCACCCATTTCGAAGCGGCCTGCCGCTGCAAGCTTGACACTTTTTTTCATCAGTGGGTGCGCCGGCCCGGGGCACCGCAACTGGTCCTGGAGGGTCTGCAACGAACACCCACCGCCACCGGCAGCGTGGTCCGCGGCATTATTCGCCAGAAAACGCCCGTCTTCGAACTGGAGGTTCCCGTTCGGCTGGCGGCTGGAAAATCATTCCACACAGAAAAGATCATTATTCGTGGTACGCAAACGCCATTTGAGATCGAAACCGGGTTTATGCCCCAGCGCATCGAAGCCGACCCCCAGGCGGATCTTCTGCGGCGTCTGGACGCGCGCGAAATCCCCCCCACGATCAACCGCCTGAAAACCGCCCAGGACCTCTTGATAATCCTGCCGGACGGCGGTTCCGGTGAGGGCGCCCGCCAGACCGCCACACGGCTTGGGCGCGCCCTGGGGCTCGCCAACGTTGAAATGATCACGCGGGCGGACTGGCAAACCGATTTGGGCCGCGACCGCAATATCCTGTTCATGCAACCCGAGAAAAGCGCCCATCTATCCTCCCACGCAAACCAAAAACTGGCCATTGCCGAGGACGCGTTCCGTTTCGGAAATGCGACCTTCGACCGCCGCGATCACACTTTTGTAGGGGTCTTTCCCCATCCCCAGCGGGCCGACCGGTTTGTGGCCGTCTATTATTTCGGACGGCCCCAAGACCGTTTGCGCGTCGCCACCAAGGTGCCCCACTACGGCAAATACAGTTATCTTATCTTCGAGGAGACGGCCAACGTGGAGAAAGGTACCTGGCCGGTAACCCAGTCCCCCCTGATCCATGTCTGGGCGCAAGATCAGGCGGGATGAGGCTCCGCAACGTTCGATTGGCGCCGGCCGAGGGAGGGCCCGCGGAGATTTCAAACATCGAGGTGACAAATGAAACACATTGCCATAACCATATTGCTGGCAGGATTCTTGCTGACCCGCCCCCTGTCGGCCAATCCCGATTCGCAGATGGAACTGGTCGATCTGCGCAGTGGCCAAACCATTCGCCTGGCCGATCAGGGCCACGCGCTTGCTGGGCACCGTATCATTCTTGTGGGGGAATATCACACCGCGGCCGGCCACCATCAGGCCCAACTGGCCGTCATCCAGAGTCTGGTGGCCGCAGGCCAAAAGGTCGCGATCGGCATGGAAATGTTTCGCCGTGACAGCCAGCCGTCACTCGATGCCTGGGTCGGGGGCCAACTGAAAGCATCCGCCTTTGAAGCCGTCTACCGGGACAACTGGAATTACCCCTGGCCGCTGTATCAGCCGATCCTGGAATACGCCCGCCAGAATCGCCTGGCCCTCGTGGGACTCAACGTCCCCCGGGGCATCACGCGCCAGGTCGCGCGTGAAGGCTTCAGTTCTCTCTCCACGCAGGAGCGTAAGGATCTGCCCTTTGTCACCTGTGATGTGGATCAAGATTACATGGCCTACATCCGCCAGGCCTATGGCGCGCATGGACATGGCCAGATGAATTTCGATCATTTTTGTGAAGCCCAGCTCGTATGGGATAAAGCCATGGCCGCCAATGCCCTGCGCTTTTTGGAAGACCACCCCTCGCATGTGATCGTGGTGCTGGCCGGATCGGGGCATGCCCGCAAGGGCGGGATCCCCTCCCAATTAAAAAAGATGTCCTCCATCAAACATCTCGTCATCCTGCCAGAGGTTCCCGGCGCCATCGACCAGCAAACCCTCGACCACGACGATGCCGACTTTTTGATTCGCGGCTTCTAAGGTCGGTGTCGCAACAATACCGCCCGTTTGCGTGGTTCCGCCAAAAGGCGCAACCATGGCTGCAAACCCGGGCCTAAGTAGCCGCGAGCCCTTCCAGAAGCGCCTGCGCTTGTCGTCCGCCGTCGTGAACAGGCCGCGATGGCCAGGCCGAGATCGACCGGCTGTTCTTCCGACTGCTTGACAGTCAACGAGGTCCTCACTATT
>JASFTA010000228.1:0-4426 GCA_050114115.1 Desulfobacterales bacterium
GCGGTACCCGCTGCCCCAATGACATCCAGACTGCCCGGATTACGGAAACCCTCAAAAAGATGGGCAAGGCCGAGCACCTTGAGCCCCTCGAGCCTCAAATTGCGGATTTCCACGACGCCTTTGTGAAAGCGGGCCTGCGCTGGGGACGGGTCAACGAAATGGAATTCATGGGGGCTTACGAGATGAAGTTCGCCCTGCGCAAAATCAAAGCCATGGAATTCGGGGCCATTGCCGACGAATTGAAAACCCAGGCACGGCTGGGCATGGAAATGACCCGCCGCAAGAGAATGCATTTCGGCTTTTTGATGGCCAAAGGACGCAGAGAGATCAAAGCATTGCAACGCAAATCCAAGCAGCGGGCATCGATTTAGGGCCCATGAGATGAGGTCTGATATGCAATTAGCCTACTACCCTGGTTGTTCCTTGCAGCAGTCTTCGGCGCTTTACGACGTTCAGAGCCGCCGGATCTTTGCCGAACTGGGTGCTGAGCTGCAAGAAGTCGAGGACTGGAACTGCTGCGGCGCCACCTCGGCCGGCAAGGTTGACGATTTCATGGCCGTGGCCATGCCGGCCCGCAACATCGGCATTGCCGAGCAGGCCGGCTTCGCCGAAATGGTGATTCCCTGCTCGGCCTGCTACTCGCGCACCCTGGTAGCCCAGCAGCGGATGACCGATGATCCCGGCCTCCAGGAAACGATCAATGCCGAACTGAGCCGGCCCGTGCGCGGCCGTCTGAAAGTATCCTCCATTCTGGAAGCCCTCAAGGCGCGCATCGCCGACGGGGCCCTCAAAGACCGTGTGGTGCACAAGCTCACCGGCCTGCACCCGGTCTGCTATTACGGCTGCATGATGACGCGCTTCCCCTGCACGGTGCCGGTGCCCGACGATGTGGAGAATCCCCAGGGCATGGAGGAAATCCTCAAGACTTTAGGGATCCGGGCCACCGACTGGAACTACAAAACCGCCTGCTGCGGGGCTTCGGCGGCCGTGAACGATCCCGACACGGCCCACAACCTGATCGCCAAGATCTTGAAGGACGCCGTGGCGCGGGGGGCCAATTGCTTTGTGGTGACCTGCCCCATGTGCCAGATGAACCTGGATGTCCAGCAGGAAGAAATTTGTAAAAAACACGGTATCGAAGAGCGCCTGCCGGTGTTCTTCATCACCGAAGTCATCGGGGCGGCCATGGCCATATCGCCGTCGGAACTGCAGACCGACAGGCATTTCGTGGACGGCACAACGCTTTTGAAGGAGCTGGAGCAACATGACGAACAAGGCAAATAAGACCAAACGCGGATCGGTGGTGATTGCCGGCGGCGGCATCGGCGGAATGCAGGCCGCGCTCGATCTGGCCGACAGCGGCTTCAAGGTCCACATGATCCAGAGGGATTCCTCCATCGGCGGCACCATGGCCATGCTCGACAAGACCTTCCCCACCGGCGACTGCTCCATGTGTATGATCTCCCCCAAGATGGTGGAGGTCGGCCGCCATCCCAACATCGTCCTGCACACGCTCGCGGAAGTCACCGCCGTCGACGGCGAGCCGGGCGATTTCAGCGTCATGGTGAAAGAAAAACCCCGCTTCGTGGATCCCGTTAAATGCACCGGCTGTGGGGCCTGCGAGAAAAAATGCCCCAAACTGGTGGTCAGCGAATTCGAGCAGGGCCTGAGCAAGCGCAAGGCCATCTATTCACTCCTGCCCCAGGCCGTGCCCAACACCCGCGTCATCGACCCGGACACCTGTCTTTACATTCAGCGCGGCCGCTGCAAGGCCTGTATCAAGTTCTGCGACACCGACGCCATCAACTTCGACGACACGGAAAAAGAATACGAACTCAAGGTCGGCGCCATCATCCTGAGCCCCGGCCTGGAGCGCTATAACCCGCGGGTACGCCAGGAACTGGGCTTCGGCCGCTGGCCCAACGTGGTCACCTCGCTCCAGTTCGAGCGGATCCTGTCGGCCTCAGGCCCGTTTTCCGGGGAAATCAAGCGCCCCTCGGACGAAAAACACCCCCGAAAGGTGGCCTGGATCCAGTGCGTGGGCTCGCGCGATCCGCACAACGCCAACCCCTGGTGCTCGTCGGTCTGCTGCATGTACGCCACCAAACAGGCCGTGATCGCCAAGGAACACGACGGCAGCATTCAGCCCACGATCTTCTACATGGAAATGCGCGCCTTCGGCAAAGACTTCGACAAATACGTCGATCGGGCCAAGAGCGAGTACGGGGTGGTCTATCGCCGCACCATGATCTCGGATGTCAAAGAAGACGCCGCAACCGGCGACCTGATCCTGCGATACGCCGACCAGGACGGCACCCTGATCGACGAGGTTTTCGATATGATGGTGCTGTCCATCGGCTTCCAGCCCCACGCCGATGCGGCGGCCTTTGCCCAGACCTTCGGCATCGCGCCCAATGACCACGGGTTTGCCCGGACCACGGACTTCGGCCCGGTGGAAACCTCGCGCCCCGGGGTCTATGTCACGGGCACTTACCAGGGCCCCAAGGACATCCCCGAAACGGTGGCCCAGGGCAGTGCCGTGGCCGGCCGCAGCATGGCGCTGTTGGGCGAGGCCCGCGGCACCGAGATCACGGTGGAGGAACTCCCCGAGGAAATCGAGGTGGCCGGTAAGGAACCGCGCGTGGGGGTCTTTGTGTGCCACTGTGGCATCAACATCTCCCAGACCGTCGACATTAAGCGGGTGACCGAAGAAATGAAGACGGTCCCCGATGTGGCTTATTCGGACGACCTCATGTATGCCTGCGCGCCGGACGGCCAGGAGAAGATCAAGCAGCTGATCAAGGAGCACGACCTCAACCGCGTGATCGTGGCCTCCTGCACCCCGCGAACCCACGCCCCCCTCTTTCAGGACACCATCCGCGAGGTCGGTCTGAACAAATACCTGTTCGAGCTGGCCGATATCCGCGAGCAGTGCAGCTGGTGCCACATGGGGCAAAACGAGATCGCCACCAAGAAAGCGACTGAAATCGTCAAGATGAACGTGGCCAAGGCCCGTCATCTGCAACCCATCGAAACCGATGCGGTGGACGTGACCCCGGCCGCCATGGTGATCGGGGGCGGTATCGCCGGCATGACCTCGGCCCTGGCATTAGGCGACCAGGGCTTCGACGTCCATCTGGTGGAGAAAAATTCCCACTTGGGCGGGCTGGCCCAAAATGTCTTCCGCACCCTGGACGGCAGCGATGTCCAGGCCTTTGTCCAGGAAAAGGTCGCCGCCGTGGAGGCCCATCCCCGGATCGACGTCCACCTGGATACCGAGGTGGCCTCCACCGGCGGTTTTGTGGGCAGCTTCAAGACCACCCTGGTCGACGGGGCCCAGTTCGATCACGGGGCCATCGTGGTGGCCACCGGCGGGGTGGAATACACCCCGGAAGAATACGGCTACCAGGACAGCGAGAAGATCATCACCCAGCGTGAGCTGGAGAAGCAGCTGGCCGACGGGCTCTCTCCGGGCCAGCAGCACTTCCTGATGATCCAGTGCGTGGGCTCTCGCGAGGAGCCGCTGAACTACTGCTCCCGGGTCTGCTGCCAGGACGCCATCAAGAACGCGATTGCGATCAAGGAAAAATCACCGACCGCCCAGGTCACCGTTCTGTATCGCGACATCCGCACCTACGGCCTGCGCGAAGACTACTACCAGAAAGCCCGCGATCTGGGGGTCCTGTTCGTGCGATTCGAACGCGAGGCCAAACCGCAGGTGACAATCGTGGGCGATCGCCTGCTGGTGGAGGCCTTCGATTACGTCATGAACCGCGACCTGCGCCTGCACCCGGATGTCATCGTCCTCTCCACGGGTTTGCGGCCGCATCCCTCGACGGAGAAGATCGGCAAGCAGTACAAGCTGACCCGCAACCCGGACGGTTATTTCCTGGAAGCGCACGTCAAACTGCGCCCCGTGGATTTCCCCAGTGAGGGGTTGTACGTGGCCGGACTGGCCCACGCCCCCAAAAACATCGACGAAACCGTCGGTCAGGCCCTGGCGGCCGCCGGGCGCGCGGGCGTCCTGCTATCGCACGACAAGCTGGGGGTCTCCGGGATTATCTCCAAGCACAACCGGGATATCTGCATGTCCTGTCTGGCTTGCGTCCGCGTCTGTCCCTTCGGCTCTCCGTTCATCGACGAGGACGGCAAGGTCAGCCATAACGAGGTGATCTGCACCGGCTGCGGCATCTGTGCCGGCATCTGCCCGGCCAAGGCCTTCCAGGTCAACAATTTCCGGGACGAACAGATTCATGCCATGATCGATGCGGCCACCGAAGACATTTTCGAAGAGACTTCGAGCTGAAATCATCGCCGGCCATGAATGGGAGACACCATCAATAACCGCCATCAACAGGGAGAACGATCACCATGACCGCACAAGCGCAAGCGGCCGTAAAAGAGGAAGCCGCCCCGGCCATCGAAC
>JASFTA010000229.1:0-4417 GCA_050114115.1 Desulfobacterales bacterium
TCAAACTTGGCCGTCGTCTCAACTTGATTCGTTTTCCGGTGCAGATCGCCCAGGACTACCGGCATGCGATTGGTCTCGCCCAAGCGTTGCTGGCCGATAGGATCGATCCTTCCATCGCGCCAAAGGTCCAAGGGAGAGATGACGCAGAAGGTGGCCTTATCCATCGCGGGGTCAAACTGCCGGTTGTGCGCCGACCGGAATGGAACCTGGAGACCGCTGATTTCCGTATCCGTTTCGAAATTATTGCCGGTCATATTATTCATTCGGTATCTTCCGGCTATTTGCGCGATATTCATCTGCCGCAGCTTATCGCCCTGCGCGACGAGGTCGCCGCTTCCGTCAAGCCCATCATACCGCCCGATTACATCATTGCCGACATGAGCGGGATCAGGGGCTATGAACGGCGGGCCCGCAAACATTATCTGCACAACCTGGCGGCCTGGCACCAGCGCTCCCCGCTCAAAGGCTTCATTCCTTACGGCTTGAGCCGGTTTATTGCGGCGGCGGTTAATCTTTCTAAATTCTGGCTGCCGTTTAACGTGTATGTCGCCCAAAATCTGGAAGACGCACTGGATATCGCGCACGCCCACGAAAAACAGTTGTCGGTCACTACCGGCCGCCAAGAGATGGCACTTGGCCGTGGGGGTCAGGATACCCGCTCGAAGGCGCCGATTGATCAACTATTGGCCTATATCGGGGGGATTGATTGGGAGACCAGCGGTCAGGTCACCAAATTTACCGATCAGGTCGATCCGGCGCTGCAACCGATTTACGACGCCATTGGGCTGATAAAATCCGAGATCGACGACCTGATTCACGAAAAGTCCCGGGTCGAGGAAGCCCTTCAAAACGCACGAGCTGAATTGGAAACACGCGTCCGGGAGCGTACGGTCGAACTGGTGGACACCAACCGGGCGCTTAACCGTGAAATCAACGAACGTCGCGAAATCGAGCAGGCCCTGCGCAAAAGTGAGAAAAACTACCGGGATCTGGTGGACAGCGTCAACAGCATCATCCTGCGTTGGGACGCCCGCGGGCGAATCATCTACCTGAATCCTTACGGCCTTTTTTTCTTTGGCTATCGATCGGAAGAGATCGTGGGCCGCAGCGTGGTGGGAACGATCGTGCCGGAAACCGAACGTGCGACGCTTTGGGACCTGAAGGATCTCATGCAAACGATTCAGCGCGACCCCAATCGTTTCCGCGCCCATGAGAACAAAAATATCAAAAAGGACGGGAGTCGGGTATGGGTGTATTGGAACAATCGGCCGATTAAAGACAACCAGGGTCAGATCGTTGAAATTTTAAGTGTCGGCACCGATATCACCGAACGGCGCAAAATGGAGGCTGAACTGCGACGCCTGGCGACCACCGATCCGTTGACCGGTGCTTTTAATCGCCGACAATTTTTTGATAAAGCCAAACGTGAATTCCAACGCCATCGGCGTTACGGCCACACCTTTGTTCTGCTCCTGATGGATTTGGATCACTTCAAACGGATCAACGATAATTTCGGTCATCCGGCCGGCGATGCGGCCTTGAAGACCTTCGTGGATGCGGCCGGGATTATCTTTCGTGCAACGGATCTGTTCGGTCGTACGGGGGGCGAAGAGTTTTCGGCCCTGCTTCCGGAAACCGACACGGCCAATGCCGTTAAGGTCGCCGATCGCCTGCGCGAGAAAGTTGCCGGTCTGCGGGTGATTACCGAAGGCCGTGCCATTCACTATACCGTCAGCATTGGTCTCACCGCGTTAGGGTCCGACGACGAGAGTCTTCGGGAGTTGGTGCGACGTGCCGACCAGGCGCTCTACGAAGCCAAACGCAATGGCCGCAACCGTGTGGTTTGGCGCTGATCCCACCGCAGTTTTACGACTTGGCATCCCTAACCGATGTTGACCAATCGTCATATGCGCATGCCCGATAAGGCCCACGTCGGCGCGCATGCCCTGCTTAGGTGCGTTCAATGTCCATGGTGATGTGGCTTTTCAACGCCGGAAAGCCAAGCGCGATCGTTTTGCAACCATCCGTCAAGACGGATCGCCCGGCAGGTGGCATTCCGAGACCCGCAGCGACAAAAGGGTGGTGATCGGTATTTCCTGCCGGGGTATGAGCTGAACGGGCGGGCCGATGAAAGTTGGGGGGGTGATCTCGCCGGTGCGGCGGTCGATTTTTTGAAGGGCGATGATGTGATCGAAATGCGCCCGCTGCCGTCGGATCCGCGGCGTGATCTCGTTTAGACGACCGATGGTAACGGCACTGTGAGGCTGGATGATGTATAGGTTCGGAAGCTCGGCGATGATCAACAGCCGGTGATCCTCCGGGTAGGCCTTTTTTAGATAGGCGGTCACCCGTTGATACTCGAAAGGCAGGGAAAGCGTGTTCAGCAGGCGCTGTTGGCCGGCATAGGGCCAGAAATAAAGGAGGTGGGCCACCAGCAGCACGATGACGACAACCTGGGAATCAAAGCGCAGATGTTGTTGAATCCGATGGAGTGCCCCGAGGGCGGCCAAGGCCACAAAGGGTAGAAAGACCACCGCCAAACGGTTGGCTTCGGTCAATCCGAAATTGCCCCAGTAATAGGCGGAAATGATCAGCAGCAATGCCATCAGGGACGCGGCCACCGCGGACAGGGGCAGGGGGGCGATCGGCAAAGGGCGACCGCGAAGCGCGTTGCGCAGCAGGAGATAAGTGCCGAGCAAGGCCAATAGCGCCATTGGGAAGGTAAAACCGTAGTCCGGATTGAGCCCCAGCAGCACGAAAAGATTGTCATCGATATGGTCGATCAGATACGACCAGTTAAAGGGGTTGGTTTTGGCCTGGAGAACATCGTAGTCGACCCGGTTGAGCATTTGGGCGCCCATGAAAATGCGGCGCTGCCAGAGGATCGGCAGTAGAAAGACGGGCAGCAGGCAACCCAGACCGGAGAGCTGCTTCCAACGACCCCACCGGATCAGGCGATAGGCCAGGAAAAGCGCCAGCAATACCAGGACGATGGCCGATTCGTAGCGGCAGTGGGCCAGCATGAGGGCGGTCAGGAATAGCAATTCAACCCGGTCCGGCGCGGCCTCGGAATCGACGACCTCGAGCAGCACCATGAAGGTTAGCATCATAAAAAGCATGTTGAGGATTTCAAATCCGCTGCCGGTGGCGTAGAAACTTAAAATCGGCGCGGAGGCCAGCATCAAGATGGAAGGCAGCGCCATGGCGGGGCCGAACAGCCGCGATGCCGCCAACGCAAAGGAGAGCAGGGCGGCAAGGGTGGTGGCAAAATTGAGGAGAAAACCATTTGATGGGCTGTAGCCGATCAAGGTGTGGATGACGGAAACCAGAAAGGGAAACAGCAACGGCCGCTTGTCGGGCGCCGTGACAAGGTCGGCCTGGCGTTGATCGGTGACGAAGCCTTCGATCGGGACGGCGGCAACCCTCTCGGAATGCATCATCATCGATAGGCCCACCAGATTGCTCTCGTCGGCCAGGATTTTAAAACGCGGCGGTGAGTGGATGAAGATCATCACCGTGAGGACGGCGGCCAAGACCAGGGCGGCCAAACGTCGCGGCCCCCATGTTTTCAAATGATGGCCGTAAAGGGACCACCC
The DNA here is from genome assembly GCA_050114115.1 of Desulfobacterales bacterium. Taxonomy (GTDB): domain Bacteria; phylum Desulfobacterota; class Desulfobacteria; order Desulfobacterales; family UBA5852; genus JABZFP01. The sequence continues at coordinate 3,597 of JASFTA010000229.1, forward strand.
TTTGAGGGTCCAGGCGGCTACGAGCGCCAGGAGGAAATAATAGGCCCCATGTTCGAAAAGCCATTGGGCCTGGCGGGGCGTGGGGAGAAAACCGGCCGCCAGCGTGCCGGCCAGAGCGCCCACGATCAGGGCGAGGTTCCGCAAAGGCATGGGGTGATTCAACTTCGGACTTCCAGCTTGGTTTTCAGGAATGCTTTGACCGCCGCGATGGGGACTTCGCGCCGGTGGAAAATGCCGGCCGCCAGTGCCGATTCCGCATCGGTCTGCTTGAATACTTCCCCGAAATGTTCGGGGCATCCGGCCCCGCTGGAGGCGATCACCGGTATGCCGACCGCGGCTTTGACGGCCTTGACCAGTTCGATGTCAAAGCCGGCATTGGTGCCGTCACGGTCGATGCAGTTGAGCAAGATTTCACCCGCGCCGAGCTTTTCGCAGACCTGGGCCAGCGTAACGGCATCCAGATCGCGCCCCTCGCGGCCACCCTTTACGGTGCACTGGTACCAGCAGTAGTTTTCGCCCTGCGGGCCGGGTAGCGCGGTTTTGATGACCGCATGGGTAACATCGGCGGGGTTTTGGACGTATACCCGGCGGGGATCGATGGAGATGACCACCGCCTGGCTGCCGTAGACCCGGGCGATTTCCTCGATGGCGCTCCCGCCGCTTTTCTTGCCGGTTTGCAGATAGCTTTCCGCGATGGTGACGGCGTCACTGCCGATGGAGATCTTATCGGCGCCCGATCGGAAGTATTCCGCGGCCACCTCCAGGGCGGAGTAATGGCGGCCGTTGATGTCGGTATAATTACGGATGCCCCCGCCGATGGT
>JASFTA010000230.1:0-4416 GCA_050114115.1 Desulfobacterales bacterium
TAAAAACACGAACGGAGTACAAGGATTTGGGCGTTGACTACTATCAAAATCGTTACAAAGAACGCATGCTGCGCAATCTGAAGCGTAAAGCGAAAGCCTTTGGCTTAACGATATTAGATCAAAATCAACTGGTTATGGAAAATTGACAACATTTAGTTCCTTAGAAGCCCGATATCGGCGTTACGCTTCAGGCATACCGTGTCAATTTAATGCCATAACCACGCTCAAACATCCATTAGCCTCCATTCAACCGTTCGGTGTGGGCTTTGGTCGCCGGAAACGTAAGCGCGTTTCTGCAACAATGGCGCGCCGGGGCAACTGACGAATACGCGGGGGCGTGCCGACCCTTTTAACAACATTGGCAAGGGCATCCGTGCAGGCCGGCCCCTGGTATTTTTAATCGACCGGTATCAAGACGATATCGAAGCGGGCCTTGGAAGTTCCTTCTTCAGGGTAGTGCTGTGTCACCAGGGGCTTGAAACCCTCGGCCGATATCCGTAAATGGATATGCGGCGGGCGGAAGCCGTAATCGGTTGGCCGGTGGCTCTCAAAGCGATAGTCGCCGGAATGATCTGAAATGACCGTTGCCCGGTGCTGATCGTCATAATGGCCTTCAGGGTTGGTGAGCCAAAATTCGATTGCGGCTTTTGAGATGGGTGTGCAGTCTCCAGCTGATTTGACCGTTCCGGTCATGAGATAGCCTTTTCCCAAGGATGATCGCAGGGGCGCATTGGGTTTGTAAAACGGCCCCAGGCTATCGGGTGGCGTCGGCGGGCACTGATAATCGGCGGCACCCGCAAAAGAGGGGCCACTCAAAAAGTAAATGCCGCCGAGCAACAGGAACAAAAGAAGGCATGGTCGCATGTCAAACCTCCAGCTTGAAACGTGAGTAAATTGACCGCCCCACATATTAAACCATCTGCACCCACCATAACCAGCAAATCCCAATTTCAAAGCAACGATTATGAGAATGGGAATCAAACGATGTTTTCGAAAGGTCGGCGTTGCATTAATTCTTGATCTATGATTCACCTCGATAATGCTCCCCTTGGGAAGGGACCTACTGATTTTTCTCATCAAAATACAATATTATCAATGATTTCACGGAAGGGTCTTTTATCATCGATGGCCCCAAACCTATGGGATTTCGGCGAAACTGAATGGAGGCGGATAATGAAGACATTTGCCGACCAAGCCTACGAATTGTTACGGCAGGTGCCCAAAGGGCGTGTAACAACCTACAAGGAAATTGCCCATGCCCTTGGAACCAAAGCCTATCGCAGCGTTGGACAAGCCATGAAGCACAACCCCTATGCGCCCGAGGTGCCCTGACACCGGGTCGTGGCCACATCCGGTCGGATGGGTGGATTCAAGGGCAAGACAGGGGGCGCCGCCATTCAGGAAAAAATCAAGCTGCTGAAGGCCGAAGGCATCGAAATCCACGGCGGCCGCATAAAGCATTTCGATAAAGTTCTTTTTCGATTGGCCAAATAGCGCATGAAAGCGGTTTCGACATAGAATGATCGTTTGAGAACCACACCGCTTCACAACAAGCCGCCTTGGCCGCGGGAAGGAAGCCCATGAGAGATATATTACAAGCCACAGCCGAGCGGGCCATCCAATACCTGCCCACAGAGACTTCCCTTCGCAATCCGTCCGATTATACCCCCGAGCTTTCCCGCCGGGCGCGGGGTGTCGAGATCTGGGCGACCCTGCGGCACCTGGGCCGCGCGGGGGTGGCCCGGCTGATCGAACGCTGCTGCCGGCACGCCCGCCGCTTTGCGGACGAATTGCGTCGCGGTGGATATCGGATTCTGAACGACGTGGTACTCAACCAGGTCCTGGTATCTTTCGGCGATGCCGAGACCACCGCCAAGATTGTCGCGGCCATCCAGGCCGAAGGCACCTGCTGGTGCGGCGGCACCGTTTGGCAGGGACACACCGCCATGCGCATCAGTGTATCTTCCTGGGCCACGGCGGATGGCGATGTCGAACGCAGTCTCGAGGCCATCCTGCGTGTAGCGCGCGAGATAGCGCACTAAAGGAGCGCCCGCGCGCATGGATGTTCAGTTCGTGAACGGCCTGCCCGCCAAGCGGGAACACCTTAAGGAAATTGCCATTCATGAAATCGGGCCTTGATTTTGGGGTCGGTTCTATTGTTTTAATGCTCTGCAACGTGAACCACGCGACGAGATTGGCCAGGCATGCCGTCCGTCCGTACCGATATTTGCGTTAACCACCACGAAAAGGAGGCTGGGAAATGACGACAGGCGAAACGACAACCACAAAACCCCTCTGGCTACTGATTGAAGAGCAATTGCTGGCCCTCGCGCCGGAGGACCTGTCCGCCGGAAACCTCGAAACCACGGTCCAAGGGATCGCCGGCAAGCTGGACGAAACCGGCTACAATGTTTCCAAGCACGGCGGCCATCTAGTTCAATTGCGGTTTGCCATCGAAGACATGCGCAAGGTTGGAAGACCGCTGATGAAAGACTTCAACGAGGCCATCGGTGTTTTTACCCTGGAAGACGTGATGGAGCCCTTCCAGGCCGCCGACAAACTGATCAACGATATCAGTGTGGCCTGGCCCAAGTTCAAACGCTCCGAGTGCCGTCCGGAAGTGATCCGGTTTGTCGAGGAGCGCAAGCTGGCATTACTGATCGAAAAGGCCAAAGGCCTGTCCGGCGACGAGGGGATCGAACTGCTCATCAACGAGGCGGTGGACGCCGAGGTGATCACCAGCGCCATGGAGATTACCGAAGATAAGCTCAAAGAGGTGAAGACCGCCATGAAAAAACGGCGGGCCGAGCGGGAAAGAGTGATGGGCCTGGTTGAAAAGGTCAAGGACAAGCCCGATGTGGAAAAGGTCAAGTTCCTTTTTGAAAACAACGTGGCCGAGCCCTTGATGCTCGAGCTGGCCGGGGTCGACCAGGACGCCATCGACGGCGCCAAAAAGGCCATGGAAGAGGAACTCAAGGAAAAACAGCGGCTGGCCGAAGAAGAGGCCGCCCGCAAAAAGGCCGAAGCCGAAGGACCGGCCCTGGACGCCATTCCGCCGGAGGAGATGCTCGAACACATCGAGGCCATACGCGAAATCATGGAATTCAGCGATCAGGAAAAAGAGATCCGAACCATGTGCGAGCAAAGCGGCCTTCCCAAGAGCCTTGTGGACGTGGCGGTCTCAGACCCCGGCAAACTTGATGAACTCGAAAAAGCGGCCGGAGGATGAACGTAGAGCGGTCGTAGGGAAAAGGGGTCAGGTCGGCACGCGCGTCAGCAGACCATCTGACAAGGGTGCCCGGCCTGACCCCAGCATTCTCCGTCATGCGTATATTGAAGCGAAAATGGACGCTCGTTTCCATCCTCATTTTACTTCCGGTCGGATTCTACACGAAATTCTATTCGGGCCCACTATCCTTTTGGGTGAATACTTCTCTGGGGGGCCTTTTCTACGTAATGTTCTGGTCCCTCGTTATTTTTCTGGTGCGCCCCACTTTGACGCCCCTGAAAATTGGTGGGCTCGTTCTAGTTCTGACCTGTGGTCTTGAATTTCTGCAACTCTGGCACCCCAAATTTCTGGAATCGATCCGCCGTTACTTTATCGGACGGACCCTATTGGGGACAACCTTTGCCTGGATGGATTTCATTCACTATTTCATTGGTTGCTTGCTTTCGGTAGGCCTGCTCAACCATCTCAACAAAATTGAATTTCAGGATAAATCGGGGCGCAACGTCTAAGCTGATATTTGTGGCGATCTTCAATCAGGAAGCGCTCCCTGTGGCAGGCCTCGGCCACTAAAGCGGCCAGATTTCGAACCCTCCATCGACTGATGAAAGGAACCTATCCGAATGAAAGTCATCCACTTCGACAGGGCCGAAAGCTATGAACCGGAAAAGGACTGGAAGCGCGTGAGCTTGTGCAGCCAGGAGGCGATCTCCATCGAACATTTCGTCAAACCACCCGGCCACGCCTCGCCCCGCCACCAGCACCCCAATGCCCAGGTGCTGATCGTTCTGAAGGGCAAGCTGATGATTACGACCGATGACGATGAGCAGGAACTCTCTGAAAATGATGCCGTGTACATTCCCGGCGATGAGTCCCACATCGTGTCCAATCCCCTGGAGGAAACTTCGGTGGGCATCGATATCTTTGTTCCCGGACGCTCCTTTGATTTCTGGCTTAAACGGAAAGCACCGTAGCGACAGGCCATACGTATCCCGCGCTGGGCGGCCGGTGTTTCATCAAACTCCGTTCAACAACCGGCGGCAGGCTCGGCCGCCCCTTGACGATGCCGCGTGAACCGCGGTTTACCGCAATACCCTTCGTTTTTTGACGGCAAGCCGCCACCACTCAGTTTCCATTTGCAACCCTGGACCCTCGCGCTGCCCCTGACCGTCCAATCGCTCGACACCAAC
>JASFTA010000231.1:0-4406 GCA_050114115.1 Desulfobacterales bacterium
GGTGTTGATGGTGTCGTGGTCTTCCCGTGCTTCGGCCGTCTGAATAATGGCGGGGTCCTCGTTGCGGTAGCGCAGGTAATATTCCAGTTCGATGCGGACCAGGCCGGAATCGAAGTAATGCTGCCAGGCGTCTTGCACAAACGCGCGGTCCTCGGACTGAAAGCCGAAGAACACAAAGATGTTGACCAGGATCAGCGCGATCGTGACCAGAGGCGGTTTGCGCCAGCTCAGACGGCCGGTAATGGGGACGATCATGGTTAGGGACGCTCTTCGATGGGGATGTAGTCGGTCGCGGGCGGGCCGGTATAGATCTGCCGCGGACGGCACAATCGCCAGTTGGGATCATCCATGCTCTCCTTCCACTGGGCAATCCAGCCCGGAAGCCGGCCGATGGCGAACATGACCGTGAACATGTTGGTGGGGATCCCCATGGCCCGCAGAATGATACCGCTGTAGAAATCCACGTTGGGGTAAAGGTTATGGTCGATAAAATAGGCGTCTTCGAGGGCCACTGTCTCGAGTTGTTTGGCCAGATCCAGAAGGGGATCGGACATTTTGAGTTTGGCCAGGACGCGGTCGCACATGGCCTTGATGATCTTGGCGCGTGGATCGTAGGCTTTGTAAACCCGGTGGCCGAAGCCCATCAGCCGAAAGGGGTCGTTACGATCCTTGGCACGGTCGACATAGTGCTGAAAACCTCGGCCGCTGGTATGGATATCCTGGAGCATCTCGACGACCGCCTGATTGGCCCCGCCGTGCAGAGGCCCCCACAGGGCCGCGATCCCGGCGGAAATGGCGGCGTATAAATTGACGCGGCCGGAGCCGACCATGCGTACGGCGGAAGTCGAGCAGTTCTGCTCGTGATCGGCATGCAGAATCCAGAAGACATTCAGGGCCTCCACCAGGACGTCGTCGATTTCGTAGGGGCGAACCGGCGAGTCGAACATCATGTTGAGAAAGTTGGCGCAATAGGAGAGGTCCGACCGGGGGTAGACCACGGTATGCCCCCGGGACATCTTATAGGACATGGCGGCCATGGTACGCACCTTGCTGAGCAGGCGTGTGACCGTTATGTCGATTTCTTCTTCGAGGGCCTGCAGTTCGGGATAAAAGCTGCGCAGAGCGTTGACCATCGAAGATAAAATGCCCATCGGGTGGGACAGACGCGGAAAATTGGAATAGAAGATTTTCAGGTCCTCGTGGACCAGCGAAGCGTCGTTCAAGAGAATCGAGAATCGGTTGAGCTCCTTCTGGTTGGGCAGTTCACCATGAATCAGCAGATAGGCCGTTTCCACGAAACTGGAATGTTCCGCCAGTTGATCAACCGGGATGCCGCGATAGCGCAGGATCCCCTCTTCGCCGTCCATGAAGGTGATCGTGCTGGTGCAACTGCCCGTGTTGGCGTAACCGATGTCAAGGGTGATCAGGCCGGATTCCGCGCGGAGACGCGTGATATCGATGGCCTGCTCGCCCTCGGTGCCTTCAACGATCGGCAGTTCGTAGGTTTGTCCAGCGAAGATAAGTTTGGCGGTTTCCGACATGGCGCTATTGTTCCTTTCCGATCGTGGCCCGGGTGTGTAGCGGCGGCCAACGGCCAGTCCGATCAATCAAGGTCATGATCATGGCGGTCGGCACCGGTAAGGGCAGAGTGTAAAGGCGGGGCGGTCGCCAAAATTTTCTGCATAAATTTATAATAATGGCGAAAAGGGTTGCGCAGGTCAATCCTTTTTTTGTGATATTTTATAGGGATACCAGCACCTTCCAATCAAGGGCCGGTGAGTTTACAGTGGCAAACGGCGTATGCTAAAAGGAGGGTCTAAAGGGGACTTCCCCGCCGCAGGCTGTGACCGCCGCGCGCAGCGGGCGCGCAGGATGCGATCCCGCGGGTAGGCTTACCACGCGACGGAAGATTTCCTGACGAGTGAACGAAGCGGCAAGATCGTTGTACGCCATATCTGCCACGGGAGGGCCATGGCATGGGATTCAAAGCGAACCTGCTTAAGAAAATCGAGATTGATCGGACGGCGGCCAGGATTGCCGCCTCAATCGGACCGCCGGACAGCGGGCGGCGCATCGATAAACAATTGGCGCGGGGTTTTCTGTCCCAAGCCGGATACGAAAAAATCATCGCGCGCGACCTGGAACTCTACCGTCTGGCGCCCCAGGCGGGCCGTGAGCGTATCCTCGTGCTGGACAATGATCTGCCGATCTATGCCACCAGCCCGTCGGACGTGGCCCTGCGTAAAAGCCCGATCGTCAAGGAAATGCTCAATATCCGCAATGTCTTCAAAATTCTCAACGATGCCGATGTGCTGATCTCCAAAAAGGATGAATCGATTCAAACGCTGCGCGAGGAGATGATCGCCGGCCTGGACCTGCATTTCGAATCCGCGGATATCGAGGAAATCTACAATGACGGCCGTGCTTCCCTCGAAAGTAAATACGCTGAGGGCATCGAGGAGACCCTGCACCTGTTTGCCGAATTGCTGGGCTACGGGCCTCCGCCGGCGGCCCTGCGCCAGGCCCACTGTCTGATCATCGGTGGCCCATCGCGTCCTCGCGGGACCGCCTTCGGTCCCGCCGTACTGTTCAATCGCATGCATGGGGAGCTCAAGTTGATTCGCACGGTGGTCGCCCTGAAGGACGAGGCGGCCGTGGCGCAATACCAGAAGATGGCTGCCGGGGAGGCCGAGGCGGATGCCACCGGTGCCGAAGTACTGGCCTTTCTACGCGACGCGGTGATGGCGCAGGCCAAGGGTTGAACCGTCGATCAGGACTTCAGGCGCAGCCTCACAGCGTTGGCATGGGCGTCGAGACCTTCGATTTCGGCCAGACAGATGATGTCGGCGGCTTCCTTCTTAAGCGCCTCGGCGGTGTAGCGGATCAGGCTGGTTTTCTTGATAAAGTTGTCCACCGACAGGGCGGAGGAAAATCGGGCGGTACCGGCCGTGGGCAGCACATGATTGGGGCCGGCGATGTAGTCCCCCACCGGCTCCGGCGTGTGCGCGCCCAGGAAGACGGCGCCGGCGTTGCGGATGTCACCGATCAGATCCATGGGGGTCTTGGTGAGCAGTTCCAGGTGCTCCGGGGCGATGCGATTGGCCAGTTCGATGGCCGTGGCCATGTCGGCCACCTGAATGATGGCGCCATAGTCGCGCAGCGCCGCGGCGGCAATGTCGCTACGGGGCAAGCGGGTGAGCTGGTTTTCCAGGGCCACTGCCGTTCCGCGGGCGACATCGGCACTGTCGGTCAGCAGGACGGCCGAGGCCAGCGGGTCGTGTTCGGCCTGGGACAGCATATCGGCAGCTGCATACGCGGGGTGAGCGCTGTGGTCGGCCACGATCAGGATTTCGCTGGGACCGGCCACCATATCGATGCCCACCGTCCCGGCCACCAGTTTTTTGGCCAGGGTGACATACAAATTGCCGGGCCCCACGATCACGTCGACCGGGGCGACGGTGGCCGTACCGTAGGCCAGGGCGGCAATCGCCCAAGCGCTGCCGACACGATAGACGGCATCGATGCCCACGGCGTGGGCGGCGGCCAGCAGGTGGGCATTGACCTTGCCGCTACGGGTGGGTGGCGTGACCATGACCAGGCGGGAAACCCCCGCGATCTTGGCCGGCAAGGCCCCCATCAGGACGGATGACACCAGCGGGGTCAGGCCCCCCTGTCCGCCGGGGACATAGATGCCGGCCGAATCCACAGGGCGAAAGAGCTGCCCCAGTAGAACGCCGTCTCGGGCCGTGTCGACCCACGATTTGCGAAATTGCTGGCGATGAAACCCTTCGATCTGGCGGATGGCCCGATTGAGGGCCCTTTTGAACCGGCGGTCGACCTGGCGAGCGGCCTGTTTGATTTCCTCCGGCGATACCTCCAGCTGGCGCGCTTTTAGTCCGGGGGCATCGAAACGACGGGTGTATTCGATCAGGGCCTGATCGCCGTTTTTCTGCACGTGGGCAATGATCCGGGACACATCCCGGGCATCTTTGTGGCGAAAAGACAGGCTGCGCCGGGCAATGGCCTTGAGCCTCCGTTCGGCGGCCGTGGAGGGATGCCGCAAGATTTTCATGCTGTAATTCTCCCGCGAAGACAATCCATTTAACCGATCGGCGTTAGGGTCGCAATGTTGCCGGGTCCGGGTCCGCCCCTCTTTTAATACGCCGCGCTAAAAGGACGGCGCCCTACGACCGCGCGCGGGGGCCTGGCGCTGAGGGCCGGTCGCGCCAAACGCAGTAGGGATAAGCATGCCCGGGGGCGCTTGTCAATGACCATGTGACCGAATGGACAGACATTAAGATTGACAAGCATGCGGCGATTTGATGAATTACGGCTTTGCTTCGGTGACCCGGCTTGAAGGGCCGTGTTGCAACCCGTTGTCACAGATTGGAGGTTTGCTGCCATGC
>JASFTA010000232.1:0-4396 GCA_050114115.1 Desulfobacterales bacterium
CAGGATCACATCCGGATCCTGGCGCACGATCGAGCGCAGACCGCTTGCAAAGGTCAGTCCGATCTTGGGGTTGACCTGGATCTGGTTGATGCCGTCGATCTGGTACTCCACCGGGTCTTCAACCGTGATGATGTTGATATCCGGCGTGTTGATGTGGCTCAAGACGGCGTAAAGGGAAGTGGTCTTACCGCTCCCGGTGGGGCCGGTCACGAGGATGATGCCGTTGGGCGCGGCCACCAGACGTTTCAATTGCGACATTTGGTTTGCGGAGACGCCCAGGTCGGTGATGTCCAACAGTGCACTCGTTTTATTCAGAAGGCGCATGACGACGCGTTCACCGGCGGCCGTGGGGATGGTGGACACCCGCACGTCGATTTCGGTATTGCCGATCTTGACGTCGAAACGTCCGTCCTGGGGCAGGCGCTTTTCGGCGATATCCAGTTTGGCCATGACCTTGATACGGGAGATCAGCGCGGACTGGATATGTTTGGGCGGGGTCAAAAGGTCGTAGAGCACGCCGTCGATGCGGTAGCGCACCTTGATCTGCTCGCGGCTGGGTTCGATGTGAATGTCGCTGGCGCGCGCCTTGGCGGATTGTGAAATGATATTGTTGACCAGGCGGATAATGGGGGCATCACTGGTTTCATCCAGCAGATCGGCCGTCACCTCGAAATGCACGAAGTTTTCCAGGTCACTGTTTTCCATGTCCTGAACGAGCTGCTCGGCGGCGTCCTGTTTGAGGTCGTAGGCCAGATTGATGGCATTCAGAATCGCCTTCCGCGAGGCCAGGGCCAGGTCATACTGCTTGATATCGAGCAGGTGGACCAGGTCGTCCAGTTGATGCACGCAGCCGGGATCGCCCATTACAATCAGGCAGGGGGAGGCTTGCCCGGGGCTTGGCCCATCGTCGGTCTGACAGGATCCCAGCGGCACCATGGCGTATTTTTTCAGGTAATGAATGGGGATTTTGTCGGTGAAGCGGTTGTCCAAATTTTCGAGGGGCAGCTGCGCGATGATCGGTATGTCCAGGGCTTCGCTGTGCAGGGCCAGCAACTGGTCTTCGGTCAGCAGATTCTTGCGGAGCAGATAGCTCGCGTACGACTCGTTCTTTTGCGCCGCCTGCCGGCGGCTGGACTCGATATCTTCTTCGGTGAAATCGAATTTGGATTGAAGGATTTGATTGAAACGCGGCATGGCCCTTCCGCCGTCTCTGCGCGGTTATTCGCTATTTATCTATCCGGGTTTTGGCTCTCGAAGATAACGCGCGGAGCGGGTTTTTTCTTCCCTTCTTCCTGATCCGGGCTCACGTCGATAACGCTCGGGCCCGGTTTTTTCTCCGCTTCCGGATAGGGATACAGTTTGACGCTCTCGGCGCGGCTGTCGATCTTGTCCCGGATGCTGTAAATATGATCGGACTTTTCCTTGTAGAGCTTGGCGGCATCGAGCCTATTTTTGACGACCACCGGGGTCAGGAAGATATACAGGTTCGTGCGGTCCGTTTGCTTGCCTTCGGATTTGAACAAATATCCCAGCAGGGGGATGTCCCCCAGAAACGGAATTTTCCATTCGCTCACGCTGACCTGGCTGTCGATGAGCCCGCCGATGACAATGGTGCTCTGGTTCTCGACCAGCACCGTGGTGTCGATCACGCGTTTGAGCGTCGTGGGGCGCGCGATCAGCTGACCGGATTCCACGACGCTGATCTCATGCGAGATATTGAGGCGGATCATGTCGCCCTGGCTGATTTGGGGCGTGATGATCAGCGTCGTGCCCACATCGCGGTATTCGAAGGAGTTGAAGGTGTCGTTGTTGCTGGTGGAGGTCGTTGTCTGGTAGGGCACATTTCTTCCGACCACGATCTTGGCTTCTTCGTTGTCCATGGTCAAAAGCTGCGGGGTGGAGATGATGCTCGTTTCCCGGTCTTCACGGAAATAATTGATAACGGCCTGCAGGTTGCGGAAGGTAAGGCCGGCGATTGAGATTTCCTCGGTAAAAATACCCATGGAGGCGCCCACGGGAAAGTCCGGGCCCGCATCGGGGTCGATCAATTCGTCGAGCCGCTCGTTGCGTTCGTCACCGCCCCGGAAACCACCGCCGAAAACCGTATCCCGACCGCTGATTTCCGTATCCCCCAGCGCCCGCCAGTCGGTGCCGAATTCGAGTTGTTTGCCCGAGTCGACTTCCATGATCAGCGATTCGATATAGACCATGGTGCGGGGGATATCCAAGCCGTCGATGATTTCCGAAATGGCCAGATAATCGTCTTTCTGGCAAAAGATGATCAGGCTGTTGGTTTCGGAATCGCTGGTGATCTTGATGCTTTGATCGGCCAGAATCGGCATTTTGCCTTTCTCGGCCGAGCCGCCGCCCCCACCACCGCCGCCCTGGAGGTCGGTCAGGACCTTGGCGATATTCTCGGCTTTGGCGTATTCCAGATAGCGCACGTGCACTTTTTCTCTGCTGCGGGGAATCTTCTGGTCCAGCATGGTCGCCAGGGCCCGCACCCGCTGGGTGTCGTTTTCATTGCCGACCGTGATGAGCGTATTGGTGCGATCGTCGCTGATCATGCGGATTTGCTTGGCGCCCGTGCCTTTCTTGGTTTTGACCTGGTCGTCGAAGACGGTTTGCAGGATTTTGACGGTATCGGTGGCGACGGCGTTCTCCAGGGGGATTAAGGCGATTTCGTGCCCGATGCCGGTCACGTCGATCGTGTTGATGATGCCCAGCAGCCGTTTGATGTTGGATTGGACGTCGGTGACGATCAGCGTGTTGGTCGGCGCGTAGGCCAGGATGATACTGCTCTTCGAAACCAGCGGCGTCAAAAGCTTTTTGATTTCGTTGGCATCCCCATAGGTCAAAGGGATGATCTGGGTGATGACCTTGTCGTCATCCCCTTTGAGATCTTTCTTGAACCGGGTTTCGATGTTGCGCGTGCGGGCATCGGGCATCGGGACGATTTTGGTGATTTCGCCCGAATCCACGATGGTGAAACCGTGGACTTCGAGTACCGAGGTAAAGACGCGGTAGGCCTCCGCCACCGAGATCTGCGAAGGGGATATGATCGTGACCTTGCCCTTGACGCGCTGATCGACGACGAAATTGCGTCCTGTTATTTCACTGATGAATTTGATGAAGAGATGGATGTCCACGTCGTTGAAATCGATGGATACCCGCTGGTTGGCCGCCAGTTTAACCTTAGGCGCGTCAGGTGCGGGGCTTTGGGCAAAAGCCGGCAGGACGCCCAGACAACAAACGGCGACAATCACCACGGGTAATGTGAATCGAATCAAAGCTGTCATGGCACAAGACCTCATCGCACTTAATGTTAAATCCTCATTCGAATTTAAAGTCAAGCTTGCGCTCCCTGCCGCGGCGTTTGATCTGGAGGCTCATTTCCTCGCCGGCCGATATTTCCGCGAGGGGTTTCACAAGATCATCCAGGGCGGCCACCGGCTGGTCGTTGATGGCCATGACCACATCCCCGTTGCGGATGCCGAGGCGTCGCAGGGGAGATGACGGCGTTATTTTACTGAGCCTCAATCCGTTTTCGCCTTCATCGTCATCGTACGGGGTGGCGGCGGCATAGCTGCTCCAGTCCTCCGGATTTTCAGAGATCGACCCCAAGCGGCTTAACTTCACGCGGATAGCCCGTCTGGTCGGCGCCCGCGACGCTGAAGACCGCGAAGCTGAAGGCGGGGCGCCCCGTGGCCGCGTTTCGCCGAGGTTCCCCTGCATCGCCGGCGCCCGTCGGCCCGTGCTCGCAGGCTTTTCGATTTCCAGGATCTGGTCTTCCCCATTGACCGAAAGGATCACCTTTTCCCGCAGGATCATCTTGACCTTGGCGGTGCTGACCTCGTCGCCGGCGCGATAGAAATCCTGCTTGCGTTTGGTTTGATCCTCGATGACGGCCCGGGTCATGCCGTCTTCGCCCGTAATCGTGCCCCATAGTTTCAACTTCAATTGGGTGGGTTTGAGGGCTTCGATATCGATGGTCGGCGCGGCGGGTTCCTCATCCGTGGGCGTCCGGAACAGGTTCCGCCGTGCAATGATCTGATAGTGGGCCAAAGGCTTGGTGCGCTCGTCGCGCCTATCATCGGCTGACGCCTGACTGGACGCCGTGGCAGGTGCCGGCGTAATTTCTCCGGCCCGCTGATATTTCTCAAAAATCGAAAGCCCCGCCAGGACGATGCCGACCGCCAGGGCTAATTGCAATGTTATGAACGCGATGCGCGGCATGATTCGACTCGCTGCTCGGGCCCGCTTGAAGGTTAATTATCACCGGTGGCGGGCGTGGCCACAGGTGTTGAGCCTTTAGGCTCCGGGGGTTTCCACCTGCAGGACGGTTTCCAGAAAACCGCTGGTCTGTTGTTTCTGTTTGATCGACAAGCGCGGCACG
>JASFTA010000233.1:0-4395 GCA_050114115.1 Desulfobacterales bacterium
GGCGGGGGGCAGATCGAAGCCGGCCAGGATCTTGACCAGGGTGCCGGTCGTGTCACCATAGTGAAATTCATATCCGGCGTTGACGATCCGGCGTTCGGCGGTCATCTGGACGACGCCCACCGAAACCGATCCGATGTCGATCCCCAATACGGTTGGCGATAGGGTTTTCATTCATTATCCTTTGTGGCGTCTCAGGCGGCGGGGCTGTCGTCAGGCTGGAACCAACGGCAAATGCCGCCGGAAACGGTGTGTGCGATGCGAGGCCATGCCGATTTCAAACGGATATGCCAGAGAGCTGAAGATAATGGTTTTACAATTCTTTTACAATAGCTATTTCGTAAACCGAGCGTCATTTACCACTTATTTTTGGAAATTATTTCCGGGAACAGCATGATCGGGCTAGCGCGGCAAGGTTCATTCAAACCACCGAGAGAACATAAGTTATCAGGATTAATACATAAAAAATATTTGAGCTAAGGTGTAGGTCGAAACGGTGCAAACCTGGTAGGTTGGGGTTAGCTTGCCGAATAATTTTAAGCGCGCGTTTCCTTGAAATCCAAAGATCTATTCGATGACAATTCTTTTACATTGGTATGGGGCCTGTTCGGCAATCCGGCCGGGCAGCAAAGGGCGTACCGGCGAACAGCCGACAGCCCGCATGCACGCAACGAACTTCCTGTTGACACCACCCACCGGCCCGGTACGGCACGGTCTTCCCATACCATGACGCAGCCGGCACCCGGCGCCAGGGTAAGGCCGGCCAGGCTTTCGAATTTCTATAATCGGAACGGCCCTGCTGCGCCGGTTTCGGGAAACCTGGTTTTTCCGGCAGACCGCCTTATGTTGACAACATGAATTCGGAACACGAACCGGAAGTCTTTCCCATGATCGCGAAAGCCGGCCGGCTTTTGATTCTGGCCGCCGGCCTGGGTCTGGCCATGAACGCATTCGCCCATGAAACCGGGTCGCCCGCCGCTGCGGCGCGAATGGCGGCGGCGGCCGAAACCCTTTTGCAATCCTTGGTGCCGGAGCAGCATCAGCGCGCGGTATTTACCTTTGAGGACCACGAGCGCTTTGACTGGCATTATGTGCCCCGCCAGCGGGCCGGTTTGCCCCTCAAGGACATGACCGCCGACCAGCGCAGCCTGGCGCGGACATTTCTGGAAAATGCCCTGAGCCCCGCTGGCTTTCGCAAGGCCACCGGCATCATGGCCCTGGAGGCGGTTCTGCGCGAAATCGAGACGTTCAACTGGCTGGGCCGTGATCCCCAAAAGTACTACTTTTCGTTTTTCGGCCGACCGTCGACCACCGCCACCTGGGGCTGGCGGGTCGAAGGCCACCACCTGTCCTTGAATGTGACGCTCGTCAAAGGCCATCTGCTGGCCACGTCCCCGCGTTTCCTGGGGGCCAACCCGGCCAAAGTTCCCGCGGGCGAGCTTGCCGGACAGCGCGTCCTGGCCGTCGAGGAGGATCTGGCCCGTGCCCTGGTCAGGTCGTTGGATCGGCGCCAGCGGGAAATCGCGGTTTTTCGTCCGCGCGCCTATCGCGATATCGTGACCGGTGCGGACAGAGAAGTGCAGCCGCTGACTCCGGTGGGGCTATCGGCCGCCGAACTGAAGCCGGAACAGCGCGACCGTCTGCTTCAGTTGATCGACGAATACATCCAGACCATGCCGTCTGAAAGCGCCCGGCCGCGGATGGATGCCATCCGTCAAGCGGGCTGGGGTCAGATCTATTTCGGGTGGGCCGGCGGCCTCGAGGCGGGGCAGCCGCATTACTACCGGATCCAGGGTCCGTCTTTTATTGTCGAGTACGACAATGTCCAGAACGAGGCCAATCACATCCACACGGTCTGGCGCGATTTCGAGGGCGACTTTGGGCGCGATCTGCTGCGGGAGCATTACGCACGCGCCCATTGATGCTGAATCCAGCAACGCTGGGACGCTCCGCAACACGATACGATTGGGGCGGAATCCAGCACCGCTGGAGAACACCGCCAGGGGCACGTAGATTTTTTTGGGGTGGGTTCTAACCGATAAACTGGGAGACCGCAGCAAATGACCGCGACAATGCGTGTGGCCGTCTACGGCACCGGAGCCGTCGGCGGTTATTTCGGCGGGCGCCTGGCCCAGGCCGGCGTCGATGTAAGCTTTATCGCCCGTGGCCCTCATCTTCAGGCCATCCGGGAGAAGGGCCTGCAGATCAACAGTCTGCAGGGGAATTTTAAAATTCATCCGGCTCAGGCCACGAGCGATCCCGCCGCTGTGGGGCCGGTCGACCTTGTGATTCTGGGGGTCAAGGCCTGGCAGGTCCGTGAAGCGGCCCAGGCCATGCAACCTATGATCGGCGAGGATGCGGTGGTTCTGCCGCTGCAAAACGGTGTGGATGCCGCCCGGCAGCTGGCCGAAATCCTGGGCGAAGACCACGTGGTGGGCGGGCTCTGCCGGATCATGGGCATGATTGCGGCCCCGGGGATTATCCAGCACATGGGGGCGGCGCCCTATATCGCCTTTGGGAAACGGCATGGCCCGCCCGGACGTCGTCTAAAGCGGCTGCAGGCCCTTTTTGCGCAGGCCCAGGGGGTGAGTGCTGAGATCGTCCCGGATATCCGCGCGGCGCTCTGGAACAAATTTCTTCTGATTGCCCCCTGGGGTGGCGTGGGCGCCGTTACCCGGGCGCCTATCGGCACGATCCGGGAACTGCCGGAAACCAGGGCCCTGCTCAAAGGGGCCATGCAGGAAATCTTCGATCTGGCCGTGGCTCAGGATATCGTTATGCCGTCGGATGCCGTGGCGAAAATGATGGCCTTCGTGGCGAAACTGCCTGCGGAGGGGATTGCTTCGATGCAGCGCGATATCATGGAAGGCCGGCCCTCGGAACTTAACGAACAGACCGGTACCGTGCATCGCCTGGGGCTGGAACTCGGCGTGCCCACCCCGGTTAACAGTTTTATTTACAGCAGTTTGGTGGCGATGGAGTTGGCCGCTCATAAGTAGCCGGCCTGAAGGGGCCTCTTTCAGCCCCGGCCGGCGTTCTCGCCTCTTGCCCGTCCTCGACGAAGCCTGGGCTACGCCTGCGGAGGGCAATCGGCTGCGGTTTGTCGAACACGGGTAAACTTTCTACAAACGATGTGAGATCTCGCCGCAGGGCGGGGGCCGGCGCCACAGTCCTTTCCCTCTGGCCGGCGACGGCGGGATTGAATAGAAGCGTTAGCGCAGGGCCCTGAGTCGTGTCGATGCTCCCTGCCGGGCCTTGATGGACGGAATACCCTTGCGGAATTGAATACATTGCTGAATGCGGCCACGCGCGGGAACAGGACCCCGTCCCGATAGGCACCTTTTCGTCCTATGGCTGCTGGGTCGTGGCGTTTGCCTGCCGATGGGCTTCGAGTTCACGGTCGATGGCATCCGCGATGGCATCCACGGAACGGCGGTGCTGCTGTTTGCCGTTGATGAACATCGCGGGGGTCCCGCTCACCCCGGCCGCGTAGCCTTCGCGTTGGTCCGCCTCCACGATCTGCTGCGCGCGCGGCGATTTGCGGTCTGTATCGAAACGGGCGGCATCCAGATTGAGTTCCTTTACGATCTGGGAGATGCGGGCTTCATCGAGTTCGTTGAAGTGCTCGAAAAGCCGATCGTGGAATTCCCAGAACTTACCCTGGTTTTGGGCGGCCACGGCGGCCAGGGCGGCCGGAATGGCAAACTTGTGGCTGCGCAGCGGGTAGTGTTTGAAGGCGATGCGGACATCGCCGGCGTATGCCTCGGCCATCTGGTCGAGCACTTTGGGCAGCCGGGCGCAATAGGCGCATTCGAAATCACTGAAAACGGTGATGGTCACGGGCGCATCGGCCGGTCCCTTGATGGGGGCCTTGCTCAGGTCGATCGCGATGATCGGATTGACGCTGACCAGTTGAACGCGTTGCTGGTTTTTGTTGGCGACCAGCAGGATATCTTCCCGGGGTCCGGGTTGAATGCGGTTGTAGCCTGGATCGATCGGCATGGCCCCTTTCAATTTCCCTCCTGACGAATAAATCCGGATTTCATTCGTAGCGGTCAGAATATAGATCCAGCGCCCATCGATGGATATGGCCATGTCGCGTACTTCGGCATCCACGTCGATTTCGCGCAGGACCTGCCAGTCCATTTCCGCCGGGAGGGGGCCGGCCAGGGAGAGGGTCAACAGCAGCGCCGCAACAATACAGCTCGTCAATTTCATGAAATGCTCCTTGGGGTCAGGAAGGAAGTCATCAACACCGGCGCTTATCCAATGATTACCGCCGGACGACGCATGGTACCACAATCGCTCCGGCAATGTAAAAGGGAAAAAAGAGCACATATTTGATAATATATAAACGTTCAAAAGGTTCATTAATGGTTAAAATTTGAATTCCTGCCC